>NC_010729.1:2302500-2354886 GCF_000010505.1 Porphyromonas gingivalis ATCC 33277
TTGATGCTGCTCCACTCAGCGACAAAGATTCGTCCGACATCGGGATAAGGGGATAGTCCTCTTCATCCGGTTCGGGTTGATAAGAGAGCATGGCACGAGCTATCTCGCGAGCCTGATAAGTTTTGCGCACGAGAATAGCAATATCCGAAGGAGCATACCCTCTTTTTTGCAGACCGATGATAAAACGGGGAAGATCCTGCAAGATCTGCTCCTCCCACGAAAGATTGGCTTCCGCTTCTTCTGATGATGCCGGCGACGGAAGATAAATGCAGACGCTTCCATGCCGGTCTACTTTAGCCGGTGGCACAAGCTGCTCCACATCGGCATAGGTCTGCATGAATGTACGGTTGATCTCCTCCGGCAACTTAGGATCGGGCATTGCCATCGTCTCGGCTTCGCGAGTCATAGCCTCACAGAGGATTTGTGGCAGATGCTTGTAGAGGGAGTTGTTGAACTCGATTATTTCGGGAGTGCTTCGCCAATTATATGGTAGATTGACCCTCTCCGATGTTTCGGCAAAATCCCGACTGACGACCTCTGTGAGCAGACGCCGGTCGGCATTGCGGAAGCGGTATATACTCTGTTTGGCATCGCCGACGAGGAGGTTGTACTTGCCGTGAGCCAAACTCTCGGACAGCAGGGGCTTGAAGTTTTCGTACTGTAAGCTGCTGGTATCTTGAAATTCATCGATCATTTCGTGTTCGATGCGTACCCCGATTTTGTCATAGACGAAAGGGGTCTCGCTCCCGTCGATGATCCTGTGCAATAGAGACGGAGCATCGGAAATGAGCATTTTGTTCTCTTCTTGTCTGATTCCTTCGATTTGTCGCCAAAGGTCGGAGATGATACCAAGCCGGTTTAGAAAGGGAAGCGACTGCTTGGCCGTGGAATACTCTTGCCATTCCCTGCCGAGATAGAGTGCTGCCATTTCGGTCAGACACTCTTTGAGACCGGATTGGTAGGCCGAGAGGATGGCTGCTTGGGTGGTGGCAGGAGTGGTTTTGGCGTAGAGTGTGGTCTCCGGATCGCCTTCTGCCATCGCCATAAAGGTCTTTGTGGGAGGCTTGACTTCTCCTCCTTTGAGCACCTTGGCAAACTCCAAGATACCTCCTTTGGTACCTCCTTTGAAATTGTAGAAGCTGATTCCGGCTATGGTGACGATTTCTTCCGCCCGACGTGCAATAGACAGACGTCGCTGTTCGAAGCCTTCCATCAGCTTGTTCATTTCGGTTTGATAGCGATGAATGGCAGCTTTGGTCGGTAGTTTGCCTTCCTCGGATAGCAGGAGTAGCTGTTCTTTGAAAAGCTCATCACCCAAGCTGACTATCTCCCTGCGGATGTTATGTCCACGCCCCTCTTCGATCAGGTCTTCAGCCAAACGCCTGATCCAATTCTCGACGTCGGAGGTATCTTTTTCTCCCAAGCTGTGCAGCAGACGGACGACAGCCTGTTCGAGCACGGCCTTCTGCTCCATCTCGATCCGAAAACCACCCGGCAGTCCCAATTCATGCGAGAAGGCACGCATTACTTCCTGAAAGAAGGAGTCAATGGTCTTGACTCGCAAAGAAGAGTAGTCGTTTAGTATTTCGGTCAGGACTTCCTGTGCTCTGACTTGTAGCTGCTCGGTAGTCAGAGCCAACTCCTGCATCAGCTCCTCGGCGAAAGGGGACGATCCGCCCACAGCCAGACCGTACAGCTCCTCGAGAATACGCTCCTTCATTTCGGCAGTGGCTTTGTTCGTGAACGTGACAGCCTGTATATAACGGAAAGCCCCGCGCGTACGCAGGGCTAAACGAAGATATTCGCCGGTAAGTGTATGAGTCTTGCCGGAACCCGCCGAAGCTGTATAAATGCGGAGTTGCTTGGAGCGTTTCATTTGTTTTTCTTGTGTCCGGGGGCAAGACGATAAGTCCGGTCGTAGAGGAAAAGAGCCAGCTCGCGCGGATTCTTCTCGAAGCGAGCGATAGTCTCTGGCGGGATCGGATCGCCGATATAGACATCGAAAATATGCCCTCGCTTATTGAATAGCTCGGCAGGGATGCGCGGAGTCCGAATAGCCCAGCTCAGCCATCCGAGGAAGTGAAAATACCAGGAATTGCGGCCACTGAAGAAAATCGGATAAACGGGCACCTGACTGACGAGTATCATCTTGGCACAACTGGCTTGCCATTCGCTGTCCATCACCCGATTGCGATTGCCTTTATAGACGGATATTCCTCCGGCCGGGAAGAAGCCGACCGGCTGACCGTTTTGAAGACGGTTCAGTACCTCCTTCACTCCGGATACATTGTGCTTGCTGTCAAGTCCTCCGGCCATTCCTTTGAGTGGAGCCACCGGTATGAAGCTGTCGCGCAGGCAGCTGATCATGGACAGAAAACCATTGACCAATACGCTATAATCGGGACGTACCGATCCGATAATATCGATCAACATAATGCCATCCAGAGAGCCGAACGGGTGATTGGATACCGTTGTAAAGGCACCGCCCTTGCGCATCTCTTCCAAATGCTCTGCCCCGTGCAGCCGGTAGCTGACATTGATGGTGGGGTCAGTCAGTGCAGCATGGGCAAACTCTGCTCCACGCAGATTGATATGACGGGCATGGACGGCGTTGATGTCCGTTATCTTGAGGGCTTTCAGCAACCGGCGCGTCAGTCGTCGCTCCCCTCCCAGTACGGGAAAAAGACGAAGTACATCTTCTTCGGTAAGAACTTCCGGACGTGAGTCTGACATGAGCGATCGGGTATTAAGGATCTTCGAGTTGTCTGAGCGTATGATTACCGCCTCTCTTTCAGGTGATGTCTGCACATGGCCTCGTGTCGTCTGATACCGAGGACGAGCACTGTATTCAGAATCAGTATTTCGAACACGAAATAGAGCCAAATATGACCGCTCAAGACGATAAGAAAAAGAGGAATGGTACGGCCGTTGAACGTAAGGAAGTCCACGATATTCATGATTCGGCGGCTATCCTTACGCAGATGCTGCCGAAGCGTTTCGGGGATGGTATTCTGCGGATAATCGGCCTCCAATTGGTCGAGAAGCCTTTGCAGCCGGGGCGTCGCACGTTCCTGTATCAACGTATAATAGTAGTACAACGAGCTGAAAAGACGATTCACTCCGTGTGGCATCGCCTTTACACGGCGACGTATGGATGTGGATCGTTCGAACTCTTTCCCCTTCTCCGGACTGATGAAAAAGAGATGGAGCGTTTTGTAGTAGTCCGTAACCGCAGCCTGAACCAAATGGCTGATTCCCGAGAGCAGACCGACGGCAATCAGGATACCGGTGGTCATCGAACCTAAGGCATCGGGATACTCTGCTGTCAAACGAATGATGAAGCAGATATAGATGCATGCGAACCAAATGTCTCCGGCAATGCCGTCGAGAATACGCCCGATCTCACTCTTGATCCCGGTCAGACGAGCCAGCTGTCCGTCGATGCAGTCCATGATATTAGCCACTACCATACATAGAATACCGGCCACAGCCCAACGGAGATCATAAGGAGTATGCACGAAGCACAGCCCGCCGCCTAATCCGACAAAGATGGACAGGATCGTAACCATATTGGGCGTTACCCTTGTACGACTGAGAAGCTTGGCAAAGTAAAAACCTATCGGACGGTAGAATTTCCGGTCAATTATATTTTCCGTCTCCAGTGATTTGAGAGAGGCTTGGTACTCCTTGTCGTTTTCGTTCATGTCTGAGCTGTTCAGCGGAAGCTGTAGCCTCCATCAAGAGTCAAGACCTCACCATTGCAATAAGCGTTGGCGAGCAAAAATAAAAAGGCTTCGGCTACTTCATCCGGTGTCGCAAAGCGATGCAAAGCAACCTTATTCTCGATATTTCGGCGTATTTCGGCCGGTTTGTTCTTCTGCCATTCCGTATCTACAAATCCCGGTGCCACGGCATTCACTCGGATGCCATAAGGCTCCAGATGCTTCACCAGATTGCGGGTCAGAGCGTGTACAGCGGATTTGCTCACTCCATAAGGCAGAGCCATGCCGTGCGGTTCTATTCCCATGAGCGATCCGGTAAAGATGATACATCCGTTGTTGCGCTCGATACGCGGCAGAAGGCGTTGGATCAGGAAGGTGGGGAAATGGACATTGGCAAAGAATACGCGCTGCCATTCGTCGATAGTCATCTCCTCGAAAGGCGTGCGGCATGTGATGCCGGCATTCATGATAAGAGCTTGCAGCGTAATATCCCTCTGCTCAAGGGCTTCCGCTATCAGGTCGATACCTTTCGCATCGGTAGCATCTGCTTGCAGCAGCTCTACGGATGGAGCGCTCTCTGCCAATTCGCCCGCCACTGCTCGCGCCGTCTCCTGATCATGTCCGTAGGTAAGAACGAGGGAGTATCCTCTGCTTGCCAAGAGACGGGCTACTGCGAGACCGATGCCCTTGGTTCCTCCCGTAATCAACGCGTATCCGACCGCCATAATTCCTACATGTTTTGGACAGACTTGGGCTTGTGCTGACGCTCTTCATTCAGCGTCTTGGCATAGCTATCGTGTATAGTCTCCTTGATTTTGGTAGAGGAAACGCCTGTCCCGTAAGGGAAATAAAAGACCTGAACGCCGAGATCCTTCAGATAGTCGTATTTGCCATTCCAGTCGTCCCCCACTACGAAAGCGTCTATATTCAGCTTCTTGACGATCTCCGTGTGATCCAATGTATGCTGCGGAATCACGATGTCCGGTGTCTTCAGGGCTTCAAGGATTTGCAAGCGCTCGATAAAAGGAATAATGGGCGGCGCCTTGTATGAAGCGACAAGTTCGTCCGTGCTGACGCCAACGATAAGGATGTCTGCCAAACTGCGCGCATAGTTGATCATGCGCAAATGGTTGTAGTGGAACATGTCGAATGTCCCGGATGTGTAAACGATAGTCTTATCCTTAAACATAGAGTCTATAGGGTATTAAAATTAATGCTCATCTTCTGTTTGCGGCAATTTCTCATTGTCATTGCCCCGCTCGAAATAACTCTTTCGGAGAGGATTGCGCGTAGCCGATCGCCACGATGCCCGTGAACGATAAATGTCGATCGCCTGATAGATGGCTGCGCGAAAAGAATCGGGCGAAGCCTCGCCCTTGCCGACGATGTCGAAGCCTGTACCATGATCCGGCGAAGTGCGTACGATGGAAAGCCCTGCCGTCACATTGACCCCTCTGTCCATGCAGAGAGTCTTGAAAGGGATCAGCCCCTGATCATGATACATGGACAGAATGCCATCGAAATGCAGAGCCATATCCGACCCCCAAAAACCGTCAGCGGCATAAGGGCCGAACACCAACAATCCCTGCTCTTCTGCCTCTTGCACCGCCGGCCGGATCGTGTCGCTTTCCTCGGTGCCGATCAGTCCGCTGTCGCCGGCATGCGGATTCAGAGCCATGACGGCTATCCGCGGACGTACTATACCGAAATCCATGCGGAGGCTGCGATCGAAAGCCTTCAGCTTGTCCAGGATTTGCTCCCGAGTGATAAGCGATGGCACGCGTGCTATCGGCTCGTGCATCGTTACCAAAGCTGTGCGGAGCTTATCCTGCGCCAGGATCATCAGCGCATCTTCGCCCTCTATGCCGGCTTGGGCCTGCAGGTATTCCGTATGGCCTTTGTATGGAAAGATGTCCTGCGGCATGGCTGCTTTGTTGATCGGCATGGTCACCAGCACATCCGCATCGCCTTGCTTCACGGCTTGGATAGCCATGTCCAGAGCTTTTATCGCATAGGCTCCGGCCTGAGGAGAGCAAACGCCCATCTCCACTTTGGCGTCTTCGGGTATGCAGTTTACCAGATTCACTCTGCCCTCTACCGCCTCGGCTGCCGAGGATACTTGGTTCCAACTTTCCAAATCCAACTCCAAGGTCTTCCTGTAATAGGCTGCCACCTTGGCGGATCCGTATATGACAGGCGTGAAGAGATCCAGTATCGAGGCTTCGGCAAAGGTCTTAAGCAGAATTTCATACCCAATACCATTGATGTCGCCATGGGAAATGGCCACTTTCAGCTTTTTATTCTCCATTGCATTGAATCTTCGTGTGTTGTCGGTAAGCCGTTTCGGATATTTATTTGAGTGTAGTCCAGCGAGCTTTCCTGATAATGGACGGATCGAACTCTTTCTCGGCCTTCGGACGCATGCTGTATAGTGCCGCTTCCATTTGCCGCATCAGATCGCGTTTCTTCTCATTGGGATGATATACGAAACCCTCCACCACTACTACCCGATCTCCATCGACGAAAGCCTGTGCCACGAAAGGCCCGGACATCATTTGTCCTCCCTCCATACGCCAGATACCATGCACTTCGCCTCGCTTTTGGTCGCCCGGGTAGACGTAGCGATGCTTCAGTAGCATACGCTCCGTGACGGGATAAGACCCTGCGTCCGAACCTTCTATATTGGCTTTGAGCACGGAGTCACGCACCTCCACCATGCGATCGAGTCCCAGATCCGATGCTTCGCGATAGGGGAAAGTATAGACCAAAAAATCCTTGCGCCGGCGCATCTGATTGTTGGACATCCACAGGAAGTCTTTGCCCTCCTTGTGGCTGAGTATATCGGCCGGCACATTGATATGGTATCCGAACATACGCTGTACGCGCTGGTCGGCATCCGCACTGCAGTCTTTCTGCCAAAGCTGGCCGAAGAGGAAAAGCTCGTGGCGGATAAAGAGGTTCTGTATGGCCGATTTGTTGGATTCGACGTAGGCCGTCAGTGAATCTGTCGCAGGACTGTTGATCAGCACGACGAGCTGACCGTTAGCCCACTGGTCATAGCCGTATTTGAGAGAAGTCTTGGTGAATATATCGGGGTTGATGTCGATCTGCAGCACATTGCGGATATAGCGGAGGAAGCCCGTAAAATCCTTTTCCGATACGCGCGAAACAGCCATGATCGGCTCGTTTTGGTTCAGAGCCGGAGCCACCTCGGTCATTGCCACGTAGATGGCTTCGCCGACAGGCGATCCCAGATATTGGTCGTCCATGACCAGCATCATTTCGCCCGGAGATCCTGTAGAGTTGGTGAACGACTTGCCGGCCGTCCCTCCCTGGCATGCACAAGCCATCGCAAAAACTGCGAAAAAAGCCGGCACAACGAATAATAAACGGGTATTGCGTTTCATTTTGCTGTTTCGCCTTTTTGTTTTTTTCTGTTCGAATACAAGTCCAAAGGTAGTAATAATAGTTGTCGCAAAAGAGTCCGTTTTCCGCCCTTACGAGCTTTTCTCTTCGGAAGACTCCGCTTTGCTCGTGGAGAGCATGCCACAGGCTGCGAATATATCTTCCCCTCGCGATGCACGGATGGTACAGGTATAGCCATGCGATTCCATACGTTTGCGGAAAGCCTCCATGCGAGCGGTATCCGAAGAACGGAGCGACACGGCAGGGATTTTGTGGAAGCGGATCAGATTGATCCTGCAGGGGATGCCGCGGAGGATAGCGGCCAGTTCGTCGGCATGGCGCATATCGTCGTTCAGACCATCGAAGACGATGTATTCGAAGGACACTCGTCGTTGTCCGCTGAAGTCGTAGGCCCTGATCCGGTCGAGCGTCTGCATAATGGGGAAAGCCTTTTCACCCGGCATCAGTTTCCTCCTTTCTTCCGGGAAGGGGCTATGCAGGCTGACTGCCAGATGGCACCGGCTCTCTGCGAGGAAACGCTCCAATCCTTTGGCACCGATCGTAGATACTGTTATGCGCTTCGGACTCCAGCCCATGCCCCACGGCTCTGTCAGGGCTTCGATACTGCGAAGCACTTCGTCCGTATTGTCGAGCGGTTCGCCCATGCCCATATAGACGAGATTGGTCAGCTCGGCTGCTTCATCCACGGAGAAAATCTGGTTCAGGATCTCGGCTGCAGAGAGATTGCCGTTCCATCCCTGTTTGCCGGTCATGCAGAAGAGGCAGTCCATTTTGCAACCGACCTGAGACGAGATACAGAGCGTAGCCCTGTCGCCCTCGGGGATAAGTACAGATTCCACGAAACGCCCTTCTCCTACGGGGAAGAGATACTTCTTGGTTCCGTCCACCGAACATTGTACATCCGACCACGGGTAGCGTCCGAGATCGTAGATCTCTGCCAACTTCTGCCGATTGGCCTGCGATATGTTCGTCATCTCGGCAAAATCGGTAGCACGCCGCACATAGATCCATTCGGCCAGTTGCTTGCCTGCAAACCGCGGCATACCCATCCGGAGAGCCACCGTGGTCAGCTCTTCGAGCGACATACCCAAAAGCACAACTTTCTTTTCAGTCTCTGTCTGTTGCTTCACTTCACCACTCTATTATATAATGTAACCACAAGAAAGAGCTTCATCTTCTTCTTTCCCATCCGTCAGGGATTCGGCAACGATCGGACCGATCCTCGGATGTACTCCTCTCCATACAAAAGTAATATATCCCGTACTAAGCCCTCCCATTTCACTCTTGATAGGATCGATACGATGAAAGAGATGCGTGCGCATGCAAGGAGTTGGTGTCGCTGCTTCCCGAGCTTGATCTCCGGATAGCAGGGACTTAAGAAAAGGAAACGGGTGAGATCGTGAAAGATGAAACACGAACCGAAAATCGCCGGATTGCGGTTCGTATTTTCTGAAAAAGTGGCGTGAGATCTTTTTCGCTGTGGCGCGTAAATTTTTTACTTCCCGAACCAAAACGAAAAAATTCTCGCGCCACGTTTTTGGGAGCATGGAATGAGAAAATTTTGGGCTGTAAACTCCCGAACGATGAATAAGGTGATCTGTGCCGAAAAACTTCCTGTGAGCAGGGGGGCGAAAGATTGGGCTCTCCGCACAGAGCGAATAAGAGAGGGGCTGAAAGCCACTGCGGATCTCAGCCCCTCTCTCCTTATGATAGTATTCGTCAGGCGTCTCTCTATTCGAGCCTATGTGCGACAGTGAAGTGTCAGACGATAGCCGCTACAATGGCTGCTGCATCCGCCGGCAACATTTGCTGCTCTCCCGTCAGCATGTTTTTCAGATTCACTTGCCCGGCCGCTCGTTCGTTTTCTCCGACGAGTGCCACGTATGGAATGTTGGCTACATTGGCATAGCTCATCTGTTTCTTGATCTTGGCAGGTTCGGGATACAGCTCTGTGCGAAGGCCTTGCTCCCTGAGCTTTTGGATCAGCGGGAGCAGGCTGTCGGCATCCTCTTCGCTGAAATTGACAAAGAGTAGCTGCGTACCGGTCAGCTTCTCGGCAGGGAAGAGGTCGAGCTGCATCATCACATCATAGATACGGTCTGCACCGAAAGAAATGCCCACACCCGACATACCCTCCAGACCGAATATGCCGGTGAGGTTGTCGTAGCGACCACCGCCGGTAATGCTACCCATCTCGGCGTCGAGTGCTTTCACTTCGAGAATGGCTCCTGTATAATAGGAAAGGCCACGAGCCAGAGAAATATCCACCATCAGTTCGGAATGGAGCTGCACGCGCTCCACTTTGTCCAAGATATAGGTCAGCTCCTCGATTCCCTTCAGCCCCGTTTCGGAGGAGGCAAGAGCCGATTTGAGCCGGTCGAGCTTCTCCCGATTATCCCCTTTCATCTCGATAAAAGGACGCAAGCGTTCGATAGCTTCTTCGCCGAAGCCTTTGGTGCGCAGCTCGTCGTTCACCTTGTCGAGGCCGATCTTGTCGAGTTTGTCTATCGCCACCGTAATGTCCGTCAGCCTGTCGGCTTCATCTACCACTTCGGCGATACCGGAGAGGATCTTGCGGTTGTTCAGCAGGATACGAGTCCTGATACCCAATCTGCGAAAGACTTCGCTGATGATCTGGATGAGTTCTACCTCATTCATGAGCGAATCCGAGCCGATGACGTCTCCATCGCACTGGTAAAACTCGCGATAGCGACCCTTCTGCGGTCTATCGGCACGCCATACGGGTTGAATCTGATACCGTTTGAAAGGAAAATTGATCTCGTTGCGATGCATCACCACGAAGCGAGCAAAGGGAACTGTCAGGTCGTATCGAAGCCCTTTCTCACAAGCTTTGGCTGCAAACCGCAGAGAATTTTTCTCTGCCAGTTCCTCCGCACAGAAGTCTGCCAGCACGTCGCCGGAGTTGAGCACCTTGAAGAGCAGGCGGTCTCCCTCCTCTCCGTACTTGCCCATCAGCGTGGAGAGCATCTCCATCGTCGGAGTTTCTATTTGGTTGAATCCGAAGAGTTCGTACACCTCGCGTATGGTGTCGAATATGTAGTTGCGCCGGCTCATTTCGACCGGACTGAAATCGCGCATTCCTTTGGGTATAGAAGGCTTTTGCATTACGTATGTATTAGTTGGTGAATGATAGGTTACAAAAACAGAGAGAGGAGAGTCCCCATATCAATAATCGCGGATAAGCTCCAGCAGAGTGGTGGCATATCGGTTTTTCTCGTCGGCCAGATATTCCGTGCGGCTCAGCTCCACCCATTCGCTCATGTCCAATTCAGGAAAAAAAGTGTCGGCTTCGGGAAAGTCGGCATGCACGCGTGTCAGATAGATTTTGTCCGTGTAGGGCAGCATCTGCTCATATACTTGTGCTCCGCCGATGACAAAGGCCTCTGCCTCTTCGCCCACCAGCTCCAATGCCACTTCGGGCGAAGCTGCCCATTCGGCACCGGGAAAATCCTGCTGCGTCCTGCTTAGGACGATATTGCGTCTGTTGGACAAAGCACCTTTGGGCAGGGAGCGGAATGTACGGCTACCCATGATAATGCTATGCCCTGTGGTCATTTCCTTGAATCGTTTGAGATCGGCCGGCAGATGCCAGAGGAGGTCATTTTTGTATCCGATAGCCCCATTCTCGGCTATGGCAACAACGATTGAAATCATATTGGATAGGTGAGGAAAAACTGAATATCGGTGGAAAACATTCCGTCAGACTGCTACAACGCCCGCAATGTGCGGATGCGGATCATACCCTTCGAGTCGGAAGTCTTCGTATCGGAAGTCGAAGAGATCGGACACCTCCGGATTCAGTACCATTCGGGGCAACGCTCTCGGCTCACGACTCAGTTGTAGCTGTACCTGTTCGAGGTGGTTAAGATAGATATGGGCGTCGCCCAGTGTATGTACGAATCGCCCGGGTTTCAGCCCTGTGACATGAGCGATCATTTGTAGCAGGAGTGCATACGAAGCTATGTTGAACGGTATGCCCAGAAAAGAATCGGCACTGCGCTGATAGAGTTGCAGGCTCAGCCGGCCGTCAGCGACATAGAACTGCATGAAACAGTGGCATGGAGGCAGATGCATATCGGCAAGCTGGCCTACATTCCACGAGCATACGATAATGCGCCGGCTGTCCGGTTCCTCGCGCAGCTGGCGCAGCACCTCCTGCATTTGGTCTATATGCCCTCCCCGATAGTCCGGCCAACTGCGCCACTGGTAGCCATATATAGGCCCCAAATCGCCGTTCTCATCAGCCCATTCGTTCCAAATGCGTACGCCATGTTCCTGCAGGTAATGCACGTTCGTATCACCTCTGAGGAACCAAAGCAGTTCGTATATAATGGACTTCAAGTGCAATCGCTTGGTCGTAAGCAAGGGAAATCCCTCTTCAAGGTCAAAGCACATCTGATGGCCGAATACGCTGATCGTACCCGTACCCGTGCGGTCTTCTTTTCGTACTCCCTCGTCGAGGATGCGGCGAAGCAGATCCAAATACTGTTTCATACCACGCAAATATACGTATTTCTTGTAGGCAAATGGATTTTTGGCACCACAGCAGACTCATTATAAAATACTTGAATATGCTACAACCAAAAGAGCTAATTGGAAGAAGAAATGGAAGATCATGGAGTATTCACGTTTTTAATGTGTTTGTCGGAGTATTGCTGTTTGTTCACAACTCCTTGTATCTTTGGTTCGTAACAATGAAATAGTAACGAATAAAAAAGAAGATCTTATGAAAATAATGAATGTGATTTTGGCTTCTGTCTTAGTAGTCCTATTAGCCGGATGCAGCACCGTACCGATTTCGGGGCGCAGTCAGATCATGCTGGTACAGGATTCGGAGATTCTGTCCTCCAGTGCCTTGCAGTATAAGCAGTTTCTCAGCAAAGTGAAAATCTCCAAAAATGCGACATCCACGGCACAGGTGCGACGAGTGGGACAAAAGGTAGCAGCCGCCACGATGCTCTATCTGAAGCAAAACGGATTGGGAGACATGGCCTCACAGATGAAATGGGAATTCAATGTTGTAGAAGACAAGGCTGTGAATGCTTTCTGTATGCCGGGCGGAAAGATTGTGGTCTATACCGGATTGCTCAAGTTGGTAGGTTCGGATGCCGAGCTGGCCACAGTGATTAGCCATGAGGTCAGCCATGCTGTGGCAAGACATTCCAACGAACGTATCAGTCAGGAATATCTACGCCAAATGGGTGGTAATATACTGGGCGCAGCAGTCTCCAACAAGTCAGCAGCACTGCAAACGGTCATCGGGCAGGCCTATGGCATTGGATCACAAGTGCTTATTACGCTACCCTACAATCGGAAACAGGAGTATGAAGCCGACAAAATAGGACTTGTCTTCATGGCGATGGCCGGTTATAACCCGAATGCGGCAATTACTTTTTGGCAAAAGATGGCTGCCCAAGGTAACGGGCGGGTAGAGTTTCTGAGCACGCATCCGAGCGATGCCAATCGGGTAGCTGCCATTCGCCAATATATGCCGGAAGCAATGAAATATTATAAAAGCAAGTAGCATCAGTCTTTTGACCTAAAAGAGAACCTCCTTACTCCTGATTGACTTCAATTTTGTCGAAGAAAAAGGATTCCGATTCCTGCGTCATACAAACTTTTTAGGTTGAAGAATAGCTTGCGGGCGAAATATATTTTTATCTTTGTGTATCACCTTTTTAAGAGGCGAACAGAAGCAACAAGATGAGATACTAATTAAAAAAGGAGATAACTATGAAACAGAACTACTTCAAAAGAGTCTGCTCACTGCTTTGGCTGGTTTTACCCATGCTTATTATGCCATTGGAAGTAGCAGCTCAAGAGATTATTCCGAACGAAGAGGTGTTGGAATCATTGACTTTCGTTGCACCGGTTGAGGAGACAGACGCAATAGAGGCAGAGGTAGAAGCTCTGCAGGAGATAGTCGCTACTGAGGAGATTGCGGAGCAGGCTGTTCGTTCTTATACCTACACGGTCTATCGTGATGGCGTGAAGATTGCTTCAGGATTGACTGAGCCCACTTTTCTCGATGAAGATGTTCCTGCCGGCGAACATACCTACTGCGTAGAAGTACAGTATCAGGAAGGCGTATCCGACAAAGTATGCGTGGACGTAGAGGTGAAGGACTTCAAACCGGTTACCAATCTCACCGGAACTGCTTCCAATGACGAAGTTTCTTTGGACTGGGACGGTGTGGAAGAGAAAGCAGAAGAGCCGGCAAGAGATAAAGCAGTCAGCTACAACGTCTACAAGAATGGAACCTTGATCGGTAATACAGCTGAAACTCATTATGTGGAGACCGGTGTAGCCAATGGTACATACATCTACGAAGTGGAAGTAAAGTATCCTGACGGAGTATCTCCGAAGGTGGCTGTAACCGTGACCGTGACCAACAGCTCATTGAGCAATGTAGATGGACAGGCTCCTTACACATTGCGAGTAGAAGGCAAGAAGATTATTGCGGAAGCCCATGGTATGATCACGCTCTACGACATCAACGGACGTACCGTGGCCGTAGCCCCGAATCGATTGGAATACATGGTGCAAACCGGGTTCTATGCAGTGCGCTTCGATGTGGGGAATAAACACCATGTATCGAAAATACAAGTAAGATAAAGCGGATACTTTCCCCTGACTAAAGACAAAGAGGCTGTGTCGAAATTATTTTTCGATGCAGTCTCTTCTTTTTTGCTACTCATGCCCGTATTGTATTTCCGGTCGGAATCTGCAGGATTGGAGGTGGGGTGAAAAACAAAGGCTTTCGGACGGATGGCGAAAGGTTGTCTCAGCTTCTAATAGATTGGTGGTGAGATGGTCTCTTGGTAAAGGAGGAGAGAAGAGAGGGGGGAGGTTGAGCTTATCCTTGGGCTTCGGATAAAGCTTCGGAAGCCTGTTCCCAGTCCTCCATGGCCTTTTCGAGTTCTTGTTTCATGCCGGCGTATCGCTCGAACAGATTCGCGTCAGTCGCATGTTTCGGATCTTGCAGTAGCATCTCTATTGCCTGTAATTCCGACTCCAATTTTCCGATCCGCTCCTCGCAGGTTGCTACGGTTCGCTCCAACGTGCGCAGCTGTTTGGCTACCTCCTTTTGCCGACGGTAGTCCGCTTTGGCTTCCGTTTCAGGTATAGCCTCCCGTGTGGTTTTTGTTTCGATCGTAGTGGTTCGCTCCAGCTCTGTCAGCGTCTGCATACGGCGGGTCCGGAGATAGTCGTATATACCTCCGAGGTGTTCGTTCACCTGTCCATCTGCAAATTCATACACCTTGCTGACAAGCCCATCGAGGAACTCACGGTCGTGAGATACTACGATGACAGTCCCATCGAAGTTCTTGATCGCCTCTTTCAGTACATCCTTCGAGCGCATATCGAGGTGATTGGTCGGCTCATCGAGAATAAGGAAGTTAGCCGGCTGTAGCAAAAGCCTGATAATAGCCAATCGTGCTCGTTCTCCTCCACTCAGGACACTTACTTTCTTTTCCGATGCTTCGCCCCCGAAGAGAAAAGCCCCGAGCAAATCGTTCAGGCGCAGACGGATGTCGCCCACGGCCTCACGGTCTATCGTGTCGAATACCGTGAGATCCCCTCTTAGCTCTTGGGCTTCGTTTTGGGCAAAGTAGCCCAGCTGCACGTTGTGCCCCAGTTCGAGCTTGCCGGTGTAGTCTGTCAGCTCTCCCATGATACACTTGACCATGGTACTTTTGCCGGCACCGTTTTTGCCTACGAAAGCCACCTTTTCGCCTCTTTCGATGGTGTATGTAGCTCCGGAAAACACCCGATGATCACCATAGGCCTTGGCCAAATCATCCACTATTAGCGGATAACTGCCGGAAGGCTGTGCCGGGATAAAGCGGAAGTGAAATGCCGAACGATCCCGCTCGTCTATCTCCACGCGCTCTACTTTCTCCAACTGTTTGATCCGGCTCTGTACCTGTACGGACTTCGTGGCCTTGTATCTGAATCGTTCGATGAAGTCCTCCGTATCGCGGATCATCTTCTGCTGATTCTCGTAGGCACGCATCTGCTGTCGCAGTCGCTCTTCGCGTAGCTCCACGTAATGGCTGTAGTTGGTCTTGTAGTCGTATATATGTCCCAGTTCTATTTCGATAGTGCGCGTCGTGGTATTGTCGATGAATGCCCTGTCGTGGGATACGAGGATAACGGCTCCTGCATTGGTGGCGATGAACTGCTCCAGCCAGCCGATGGATTCGATGTCGAGGTGATTGGTCGGCTCGTCGAGCAGCAAAACTTCGGGGCGTTGGAGCAGAAGTTTGGCCAGCTCTATCCGCATACGCCATCCTCCGCTGAAATCGGCTGTGGGGCGGTGGAAGTCCTCTTGGCCGAAGCCCAGACCGATCAATGTCTGTTCGATCGCAGCATGATAGTTGCCCTGCTGCATGAGAGAGAGGGTCTCGCTCATATTCGTATAATGCTCTATCAGTCGGATATAGTCATCCGATTCGTAGTCCGTACGTCCGGCCATCTCATCGGACAGACGCCGTATCTCTTCCTCTATTTGGCGAATATCGTTGAAAGCCTGCTCGACCTCTTCGTAAACCGTGTGTCCGTCCTGCAAACGCATCACCTGCGGCAGATAGCCTATGCGGATCCCCTTGGGGCGTGCTATGTGTCCGGATGTCGGTTCTTCCATGCCGGCAATCAGCTTGAGCAGCGTACTCTTGCCGGCACCGTTCTTCCCTACAAGGGCGATACGGTCGCGCCTGTTGATGACGAATGATACCTGATCGAAGAGCAGACGGGTGCCGAAATCGACAGTCAGGTTATTGACGGAGATCATGACTTCGTGCTCATTCGTTTGATGATGTTGTATGCTTTGTAGAGGCCGTATTCGCCTGCCCGACTCAGATCGGCGATGCCTTCTTTGGCCTTTCCGCGCGAAAGCAACAGCAGGCCGCGATTGAAATAAGCATCGGCAAACTCCGGATAGGCTTTGATGGCGCGGTCGTAGTCCGACAGGGCAGCATCCGTATCGCCTCGTCTGGCCAGTAGTACGGCACGATTGTAGTAGGCATAGGCAAAATTCGGATCCAGCTCGATCGTGCGGTTCAGGTCGCGCATCACCAGCTCACCGTCCATATCCGATATGGCAGGCTTACGCTCGGGGGACTCGGCAGCCGCCGGTACTCCCATTGCATTGGTTCGCGGTGTCGTGATCAAAGCTTTTGTCATGGCATTCACCGTTTCGGCCTCTTGGTGGATAAAGGAGGCTCCCTGACGAGCCTCGACCAGCTTGGCACGTGCTATGGCTCGTCCGAAGTATGCGAGGGCAAACTGCTTGTTCAGCTCTACAGCCTGCTCGAAATCGACAATGGCCTGCTCCAAATTCTGTATCAGCATATAGTCCAAAGCGCGACGGAAGCACAGATCGGCATTGCCGGCAGTCCTCTCGGATATTTCCGTTATGTCCTGTTCGTGATAGGCCACCTGATCTTGACTCAGAGCTACCTCACGGTTGATCGGTTTGAGTCGCTTGGGCAGAACCTTTTTGTCGTTGAAGCGAGCAATGGCTTCCGAGTAGTAGACGCGCGGCACCTCTTCGGAAGAGGACTGCTCGTAGTAGCTGAGGACGAATAGCGGCGAGGGCTGTACCTCTACATCGTTGTCCTGAATCCGCCCACGTATCCGACTGGAGTAGCGTGTGCGCTTCTCGGAGGATTTCTCGGATACGACGAGCAGGTTGAACTTCTCTATCGTTTCGTCGCTATCCTCACGTGTCTCTTTGGTCGAAGTCGAAGAGCTGCTTTTTTTCGTTTTTTTTGTCTTGCTCTGTGCCGCTTTTTCTATGTCGAAAGCGCGCCAGTAGTCCCGTTCGGCTCCGCGAGTGTCGCCCAATGCCTTTTTGGCTTGGGAGCGAGCATAGTAGCCGACGACAAAGTCAGGATAGTGTCCCAGCACTTTGTCGAAGTCGGTAATGGCTTTTCGGTTCTCGTTGATCTGCGTGAGGAGGATGGCACGGTTGTAGAGTGCATGATAGTTCTCCGGCTCCAGACGGATGACTACATCGAAGTCCTCGATGGCATTGTTCACGTCACCGAGGTAAGAGCGGAGCAAGGCACGGTTGAAACGTGCCAACTTGTCGTTCGGCTTTTGGCGAACGACGTGGCTGTAGTCATCCATAGCTCCACGCAAGTCGTTCGATTGGTAGCGGATGACACCGCGGTTGATATAGTTGGACAGTTCGCTCGGCTCCAATTCTATTGCTTTGTCCAGGGCTGCCATAGCCTCTGCGTTGCGCTTGCTCTTGAGGTGCAGCATGGCCATCTGCGAATAGGCAGGAGCAAAGAGAGAGTCCATCCGAAGTACCTCGTTCAGTTCGCGAATGGCTGCGACGGTATCCTGCTCGCCCAGCTCTATCGCGCTGAGAGCTATATGTGCTTGCTTGCTTTTGGGGTAGAATTTGAGCAGTTCGGCTACCCCTTCCCGTGCTTCGGCATAGCGTTTGCTGTCGGTGAGCACTCCGGTCAGATTCACCAGCATGCCCTCATCGTTCGGCATCAGCTCCAATCCGCGACGGTAGTCCTGAATGGCCGAATCGATTTTGCCCAGATTCTGCCGTGCCACGCCCCGAAGAAGATATGCTTTGGGGATGAGCGCATTGCGCTGCAGGCAGGCCGAAGCATCGGCTTCCGCCCCTGTATAGTCTTCCAGACTGATTTTGGCTATTCCCCGATAGAAATAAGGCTCCGCCATCCACGGGCGCAGGCCTACCACTTGGTTGAAGTACCCGATGCTCACCACGTAGTCGTTGAAGTAGAGAGCATTGCGCCCGATCGTGATCACCCGATCGACGTCTATCTGCGCCCGAGCTGTGGCCACGGAGAGCAGGAGCAGGAGGAAGAATAAGGAGCGTTTGAATGTCATAATCAGAGCCGGGGAGAAATGGATTTGACTACGGCTTACCGTCTTTTGCCGGTCGGAGCTGTCACTACGCGGTACGAAGTCCGTACTTTGCCTTTGATGATATTCTGCAGCTTCCCTTTGATCAGCTGCTTGCGTATCGGACTGATGTGGTCGATGAAGAGCTTCCCGTCGATATGGTCGTATTCGTGCTGTACCACTCTTGCCGCAAAGCCGTGGAGCACCTCTTCGTGCGGCTGAAAGTCCTCGTCCACATAGCGAATACGGATGGAGGTGGGGCGTTCCACCTTCTCGTGTATGGCCGGAAGGCTGAGGCAACCTTCGTATTCGGTGCAGAGATCTTCGCCTCGCTCTTCGATATGGGCGTTGATCATCACGCGCTTGAACCCGGCACATTCGGGGTAATCCTCTTTCAGCGGATCGGCATCGATCACGAGTACCCTGATGGGTAAGCCTATTTGAGGAGCTGCCAGGCCGATGCCGTCGGAGTGGTACATGCTCTCCGTCATGTTGGCTATCAGCTCTTTCAGTTTGGGATAGTCCGGAGTTATATCTTCTGCTACTTTTCTCAGCACCGGATGTCCGTATAGGTAGATAGGAAGGAGCATTGTTCTATCGAATAGTGTTTGTGTTCTTGTGATTGTCTTTTCTCTTGTCTTTTGGGTGGAAAATGCCGTCCCCGTCTCGAAGCAGGGGGAATAAGCCGTCTCGCTCATCTGTCGGGATTGTCCAGATACGACTGTAGGATGATGACCGCACTGACCTCATCCACCAGAGCCTTGTCTCGCCGTTTCATCTTGCCTATCCCGGCTTCCAGAATAGTCCTCTGTGCCATGCGCGAGGTGAAGCGTTCGTCCACGTACGTTATAGGTATAGAGGGGAAGGCTTGGGCAAGTTTAACGGCGAAGGGGCGGATATAGGTCATCGATTCGGACTCTTCGTAGTTCATCCGGCGCGGCAGTCCCAGCACAAAACGCTCCACCGGCTCCCGGCTGACGTAGTCCCGCAGGAAGTCCAGCAGCGTATGGGTAGGTACAGTGGTCAGTCCGCCCGGAATGATTTTCAGTGGGTCGGTGACGGCAAGTCCCGTCCTTTTGCGTCCGTAGTCGATAGCCAGTATTCGTCCCATATCCGTGCAAAAATACGAAACTAAAGCCAGTTCCATTCCTTTCAATTCCCTTTGGCTCCTGATGCGCATTCCCCAAACGTGAAAAACACGAGCCGCAAATACTCGAATCGCCGAACCACAGTTTCTGAAAACACGTGCCAAAACTTTTTCCTTTTGGCGCGAGAATTTTTTCATTCCCGAACCAAAACGAAAAAATTCTCGCGCCACCTTTTTCAGTACCACAAGCACCGGTTTTTACGAGCCATTTTTCCCTTTTTGAGACCTTTGCACAACAAACAGTCACTTTTATTCATTTGATAATCTACCGCGGTAGACTCCTTGCTGCAGGCCTGCGGCAAGAAATCTTTATGCACAAAATCATCATTGCCGGTGTGCGGACAGCAGCTATCCGAGTCTCAGCTTCATCGGACAGGATCGATATTAGATAACAGGTTGGTTTACAACGAGACAATACTTTCTATATATTTGGAATAATATGTCAAATACCAAAACGACAGTATGATGAACATACGAGTTATTTTCAGTCTATTTCTTGCTTTGACTATTGGTCTTACTGCAATGAATGCACAGAATCCTTATGCGACCTTGGAGAAGGAGCTGGAACAATACCGTCAGGAACGCCGTCCGCGCAAGGTGGCCGAGACGCTGAAGAAGATCAGGGTGATGGCCGAATCTCGCCGTGATGTCCCCATGCTCCTGCACAGCATGTTCCTCTATGACGATCCGGAGAACGACATCAATGACTATCCCGAGGAGCCGTTGATGAACGACCTCGACAAACTCATGCAGGCCTCGTGGCTCAGGCCTGTGGATCGGGCCATGATTCTCTTCATGCGACTGAGAATGTACGTCCGATACGGACAGTTCGGACCTGCGTATATGATGGGTGCAGTCCATGGCGATCCGAAAGACAATCGTCTGAGCCTATGGAGCGAAAAACAGTTCGAAGACGCTTTCCTGCGAGATTTCGATGCATTTCTCTCCTATCGCAAAGCCCTTCTGCAAGCCCGAACGGAGGACTTCCGTCCTTTGTTCGAATCTCAACCGAAAAAATGTGCTGCACCTCCCCGTTCACTCTATCAGAGCTGTATATCCGTCCTTGCCCTTGCTGTCGGTAGCAGTTCGGAAGCTGACGGAAAGATTTCGCATGCTCTCGAACAGGAACTGCGCCAAGCAGCATCTTATCTCTCTGACAGACGTGAGCGGCTCGAGATGGAGACCGACCGATTGGACTATGAGAAGCGGCGTCGAAAGCTCGATGATGCAGCTTCCTATCGTCGGATGGACGAGCTGATAGCAGCGTATTCGGATCTCCCCGATGTAATCGGTATGGTGGACAGACGAGTGAATGCCTATTGTGATGAAGAGGAGTATGTATCTGCTCTCGACCTGTGCAACAGCTATCTGTCCAAGTATCCGGAGGCTCCTCGTATCAACCTGCTGAAAAGCTCTCGGGCTTCGCGCATTTTGGCTTCTTTCGTCAAGTGCGACTATCCCCTCCGGCTACATACACGCCTCCCGAAGAGCATGCGGATCGCATCGCGCAATGTCGGCTCCGTCCTCATCAGTCTGTACTGGCTGGATATGAATGGCTCGCAAGCTGCTGATATAAGGCAGGAGGATCTGCACTTGTATGCGAAAGGAACACCTTTTTGGACGGAAAGCATCCGGACACAGGGCTGGGCCGATATGAAAATGGATTCGATCCGCTGTACACTTCCGGATCTGCCCAAGGGGGTCTATCTGGTGAAAGCCTCGGCAGAGCAGTGTGTACTCGAAAAGACCAAGCCGGTGCCCCAATACAGTCTGCTCCATGTATCGGATCTCTTCTTCCTCGCTCAGCAGGCCATGCCGGGTGTGCAGGTACTCGATGCGCTGACGGGCAAGCCCGTGGAAGGCGCATCGGTGGATGCTTCCATGCGTTATTCTATAGACCGATCGGTTCATACCCTTTCTCCCACGGATCGGTACGGTCGGATCAATCTGCGGAAAAGCTACAACCGCTTCTTCCCCTATACCGACGGTGACCGCTCGTATCCCGTTGTTTCTGCCTATACCTACAAACAGGATCAGGTGGATCTTTCCAAGAAGAATGAGCGCAAGTATATCGTCTCCACGGATCGCGCCATCTATCGTCCGGGGCAGAAAGTTCATTTCTTCGGCCAGTGCGACCGGATAGGTTATGCCGTGGAGGACGCACGCGCCATCGGTGGATCGGAAGTTGAAGTCGTGCTGGAAGATGCTAACTCCAAGGAGATCGGTCGGCTGCTATGCCAGGCAGATGAGATGGGACGTTTCTCCGGTAGCTTCGACCTCCCGACAGGGATCTTGAATGGCCTGTTCGGACTACGAGTGGGGGGGGATACATATCCCTTTAGTGTGGAAGAGTACAAGCGGCCTACATTCGAAGTCGGCCTCCGGAGTCCCGACGCTGCATATGCTATGGGCGACACCCTCCGCATACGAGGTGAAGCCAAGACCTTTACCGGAATCGGTATGCGAGGAGCTACGGTGAACTATCGGCTGAGCCTGACCCCCTATACGCGTCGGTGGTGGGGCAGACCTGTGGCCGATAGGGTCGTACAGACCGGTGAGGCAGTGGTAGATGAATCGGGGTACTTCGTCATACCTGTTTCGCTGTCTCGGCCGGAAGGACGGGAAGACTATTCCTACTGCCTCTACACGCTATCGGCGGATGTGACCGCCCCCGGTGGCGAGACGCAGACCGCCGTACTCCGAATACCCGTGGGAAAAGAACCCAAGAGGGTGGACGTCGAAGTGGGTAAATACATTCGTGCCAACGAAGACAACTGGCTTGCCACCTCTCTGCCGGATCTGACATTCACCCTTACCAATACTTCCGGACAGACGGTGGAGGGATCCATCGCCTACTTCCTGTGCGATGCCGACAATGAACGTATCGGTCGGCTTTATACCGCAGCTTCAGGTGTGGTGACGCCTGCTCCGGCCGAATGGGGCAAGTTGCCTTCGGGACAGTACCGATTGCGTTTTGGCGAGAGTGGCGGAGAGGATTCCGACTTTGTTACGAAGGACGTTTATCTCTTCCGTCCGAAAGATCGTCAGTTGTCGAATCCCTCCCAAGGCCTTTGGACATATGTGGCGGAGGAGAAATACGACAGTCACCGCCCTGCCCGCATCCTGGTCGGTGCCGCTCCCAAGGATGCGGATGCTCAGGAGTTGTATCTGTTCTACGACCTGACTCAGGCAGGCCGATTCATCGAAAGGAAGATGATCGCTTGCCGGCCGGGTGAGATCATCGAGATAGTGCCGACGCTTTCGGCAGCTCCGTTGCCGGAGAGTATGAATGTTTCTCTCTATTATGTATATGGAGGGAGGCTGTATAGTCGAAGCATAGATCTGGAACGCAGACTGCCCAAGCGAGAGATAAAGATGTCGTGGAGTACTTTCCGCGACAAGCTCCGACCCGGTGAGAAAGAGACATGGAAGCTCCGTCTCGCCGATGCGGAGGGCAAACCGCTTTCCCACACCATGATGGCTGCTTGGATGTACGATGCTGCTCTTGATAAGATCGTGCATGGTTCTGTTTTCTCCTCCCGATTCTTCTCTTTTGCCGACTCTCCGGCTTCTTTGGTTAGGTTGTCTTTCCCGAATAGCGGGTATCGAGTGTCGGGGTCTGTGGAGGATTCTTACGTGCAAGTCGGGTTCAAACACCCTGTTTTCAAAACTCCCCAACTCTGTCTCTGGTCTGCTACCGGTTATAGATATGTGTCTTCGGATTATTATTATGATGGACCGATGATATTTGTGGGATATGGAGTTCCGGAAGCCAAATCGGTCGATGCTTTCCCGATGGAAGAGAAAGCTGCTCGGGCAGATGCGGTAAATGAAGCAGAACCCGAATCGAAGGAATCCGGGATTCAAGAATCCTCCGTGCGTACCAATTTCGCTGAGACTGCATTCTTCGAGCCGGCATTGCTGACCGATGAACGAGGCGAAGTTTCTTGGTCTTTCACTCTGCCCGAGACACTGACGCGCTGGCACCTGCTCCTCTTTGCACATACGAAGGATATGCGGTTGGGCATGAAAGACGAAAGCGTGGAGGTGCGGAAAGACTTTATGCTTACACCCAATTTGCCACGATTCCTGAGAATGGGAGACAAGGGTACGGCTTCGGCTTCGATTCGGAACGAGAGCGAGACGATGCAGCAGGGCTTCGTCCGTATGGAACTGTTCGACCCTGCTACCGACAAGCTATTGGGCGGCGAGAGGCTTCCGTTCTCGGTGGAAGCCGGTGGTACGGTTACGGTGTCGTTTCCGCTCGATCCTGTCTCCGGATATGATGCTCTGGGTGTACGTTTGTTAGCCGAAAGCCAAGACTTCAGCGATGGAGAGCAGCACTCGATCGTGCAACTGCCGGCTACGGAGCGAGTGGTGGAGACCATACCGTTGATTCTCTACGGCGGACAGTCTCAAACGGTGGATCTGGATAGTCTATTTCCCCATCGCAGCGGCAGACCGGCTATGGGTACAATGGCTCTTCAGGTGGTGAGCAATCCGCTTTGGGTGGCCGTACAGGCCTTGCCCGTGATGACTGATGTACACGAGGAAGATGCCGTTTCGGTGGCTTCGGCTCTTTATGCCAATAGTATTGCTGCTGCCCTTGTTTCGGGTCGCTTGCTGCATACTCCTGCTTTGGGTGAGAGTTTGCGGCACTACTTGGCGCAGCCCTTGGATACACTCGCTTTACAAAAATCGCCCTTGTCCTCGGACGAATTGCCTTGGCGCGCGGAGATGCTGGCCGAACAGAACAGTCGTCAGCGTTTGCAGGCTCTCGTGGCTTCGGATCGTCTGACATGGACGGAGCAGATGCTGACTGACAAACTGAAAAGGCTGCAAAAGTCTGACGGTTCGTGGGCTTGGCATCCTGAGATGTCTTCCAACGATTATCTGACGGACTATGTGATGACGATGCTGGTACGTCTCTCCGCTCTTACCGCTGCACCGGAGCATAAGGAGTTTCAGGCGGTGAAGCGTATGGGGTGGAATGCTCTCGATGATGCTGCCTCACGACTGATGGATAGAATGAAGGAATACGAAAAGAAAACCAAGAGTAAGTACAAAATACTGCCGGAACGAGCACTCAACTATCTCTATCTGCTTACGATCGACAGTCGCAACCCAAGCTCTCGTGGCCATGCTGCCCGCATGTATTTCCTCGATATTCTCGGCCGATCCCTTCCGCATATCTCCATTTTGGATATGCCGCGAGCTGCCATCGTACTCCACGGTGTAGGGCGTAAGGCACTGGCCGATGATTTCCTCCGTTCTATCCGTGAGCATATCATCCGCACACCGGATCAGGGTGCGCACTTTGCGCTGTCTTCAGGCGGATATTATTGGTGCGACCGTCGCTATGGTATGCAGACGGACGCGATCGAGGCCTTCGCTCGTATCGGTACGTCTCAGGACAGCTCTCGTATCGAAGGCTTGCAGATGTGGCTCCTCAATCAGAAAAGAACTCAGCTTTGGCCGAGTCTGCCGGCTTCTTCCGATGCGGTATATGCTCTCTTGTTAGGTGTAGGAAAAGATCGAATGGTAGAAGCCACTGTGTCTGTCCGGGCTCCTGTACCTGCCTTGTCAGGTACATTTGCCGGTGCAGGCGAAAGTCGGATCGTTACGGTGGAAGATCTTCCGCAAGGCAAACTAAGTGCAGAGCTTGCTCGTTCCGGAAAAGGATTTGCTTGGGCTTCCTTCTTGGCGGAATACGATGCGCCGGCGGCGGATCTCGTAGCTACGGGTAATGGCTTGTCGGTAGAGAAGCATCTTTTCTCCGAGCAGGTGATAGATGGCAAGCTAACGCTCGTACCTCTCCGAGAGGGCGATCGGCTGGAAGTCGGTAAACGGCTCGTGACGCAACTGACCATTACGCTCGATCGCGATATGGACTTCATTGTCCTGACGGACAAGCGAACGGCTGCGGTGGAACCTATCGGCCAACTTTCGGGTTATGATTATGCAGCCGGAACGTTCTACTACAGAGAAATAAAGGATAGCAGCACGCGTTTCTATTTCGATCGTCTGGTAAGAGGATCCTACAAGCTTCAATACTCCACCGTTGTGGTTCGTTCGGGAGCTTATGCCTCAGGTATCGCTACCGTGAGCAGTGCCTATGCACCGGAGTTTACTGGTCATACCGATGGCGGCAGACAGCTGCAAACAGTTCCGGTCGCAAATACTCAATAAACTAAAGAAGCAAATGAACCAACAACCAATCAAAATCGCCGTATTCGGACTCGGTGGAGTAGGTGGCTACTACGGAGCCATGCTTGCTCTCCGCGCAGCTGCGACGGACGGCCTCCTCGAAGTTTCTTGGATAGCGCGCGGAGCACATTTGGAAGCCATCCGCGCGGCAGGAGGTCTACGAGTGGTCACTCCCTCACGAGATTTCCTTGCTCGTCCTACCTGTGTCACGGATAATCCTGCCGAAGTCGGCACAGTCGATTATATCCTCTTTTGTACCAAGGACTATGACATGGAGAGGGGAGTAGCAGAAATTCGTCCGATGATCGGGCAGAACACGAAGATCCTGCCCTTGCTCAACGGTGCAGACATAGCGGAACGCATGCGTACCTATCTGCCCGATACGGTCGTATGGAAAGGATGTGTCTATATTTCTGCTCGCAAGAGTGCCCCCGGCTTAATCACGCTGGAGGCTGATCGCGAACTTTTCTATTTCGGTTCGGGACTTCCCGAGCAGACGGATGATGAGGTGCGCCTTGCCGAACTGCTTACTGCTGCGGGTATTCGTGCATATAATCCGACCGATATCGATTGGTACATTATGAAGAAATTCATGATGATCTCCGTAACGGCTACCGCTACGGCCTACTTCGACAAACCCATCGGCTCGATTTTAACCGAACACGAACCCGAGCTGCTGTCTTTATTGGAAGAGGTCGCCGAGCTTTTCCGCGCCAAATACGGGCAAGTCCCCGATGATGTAGTCCAACAGCTACTGGACAAACAGCGAAAGATGCCTCCCGAAAGTACTTCTTCTATGCACAGCGATTTCTTGCGGGGCGGATCCACGGAAGTGGAGACGCTGACCGGCTATGTCGTGCGTGAGGCCGAGGCTCTTCGTGTGGATCTGCCGATGTATAAGCGGATGTACAGGGAGTTGGTAAGCCGGACCGCAAACTGATCCGGAGAAACAGCGATAGATAAAGCGAGAGGGGAGACAAACCCGAAGCAAAGCAGGCTGTTGCAGCCATTATGCTTCTCGGGTTTATCTTCCCTCTCGTTTGCTTATACGTCTCGTTGCGGCCGAAAAGACGCTTATTGGCCGTAAAGCTTTTGGCGCATCTCTGCTACGATCGGGTCGGTGATGTAGTCATCGTAGTCCATGATCTTGTCTATGATCCCATTCGGTGTCAGTTCGATGATACGGTTGGCCACTGTTTGGATAAACTCATGGTCATGACTGGCGAAGAGGACATTGCCACGATAAGTCTTGAGTGTATTGTTGAATGCCTGAATGGACTCGAGGTCGAGGTGGTTGGTCGGCGTGTCCAAAACGAGTGTATTGGCATCCAGCATCATCATCTTAGAGATCATACAACGCATCTTCTCCCCTCCGGAGAGGACGGATGCCTTTTTGAGAATCTCCTCTCCGCTGAACAGCATACGGCCGAGGAAACCTTTGAGAAAAACTTCGTTCGTATCCTTGGCAAACTGAGACAACCACTCCACGAGATTCAGATCTGTATTGAAATAGCCCGAATTGTCCAGTGGCAGATAAGCCGTGGTAATGGTTTGCCCCCATTCGTATGTACCTTCATCGGGTGTCATCTCTCCGTTGATAATACTGAATAGGGCGGTCATCGCACGAGGATCTCGGCTGATAAAGACAATCTTGTCGTCCTTTTCGACATTGAAGTTCAGATCACGGAAAAGAAGTTGCCCTTCGATACTCTTGGTCAGCCCCTTTACTTCCAGAATCTTATTGCCGGGTTCGCGACCGGGTGTAAAGAGAATACCCGGATAGCGACGGGAAGAGGGAGTAATCTCTTCGATATTGAGCTTCTCAAGCATCTTCTTGCGACTCGTCGTTTGCTTACTCTTAGCTACGTTCGCACTGAAGCGGCGGATAAACTCTTCCAACTCCTTCCGCTTCTCTTCGGCCTTCTTGTTCTGCTGCTGTTGCTGGCGCAGAGCGAGCTGGCTGGATTCGTACCAGAAGCTGTAGTTGCCGCTGAACTGTTGTACCTTGCCGAAGTCGATGTCCACCGTATGGGTACAGACCGAATCGAGGAAGTGGCGGTCGTGGCTTACGACGAGCACGGTGTTTTCGAAGTTGCTCAGATAGTTTTCCAACCATGAAACGGTCTCGAGGTCGAGGTCGTTCGTTGGCTCGTCGAGCAAGAGGTTGTCGGGCTTACCGTATAGGGCGCGCGCCAGTAACACACGCACCTTTTGCTTTCCGCTCAGATCCTTCATCAGCATATAGTGCAGATCCTCTTTGATGCCAAGTCCGCTCAGCAACATGGCTGCATCGCTCTCGGCATTCCAGCCTTCCATTTCGGCGAATTTGTCCTCCAGCTCTGCTACCCGTGTACCGTCTTCGTCGCTGAAGTCCGGTTTGGCGTAGAGCGCATTCTTCTCCTCCATGATAGCCCAGAGGACGGAGTGCCCCATCAGCACGGTATCCATCACTGTATTCTCATCGAAAGCAAAGTGATCCTGGCTCAGCACCGAAAGGCGCTCACCCGGGCCTAAGGTTACCGTCCCGCGTGTAGGATCAAGCTGCTTGCTGATCACGCGCAGCATGGTGGATTTGCCTGCACCGTTGGCACCGATGATACCATAGCAGTTGCCGGGAGTGAAAGTGAGGTTTACGTCTTGGAAAAGTATTCGCTTGCCGAATTGGACACTCAGGTCATTGACTGTAATCATTATTATATGCTTGATTCGTATCGGGGAATCTCCGAACGAGAGGGTGCGGAGTAGTTGTTTCCCTCCTGATTATATTTTTCGAGTGACAAAATTACTGAAAATAAAGAGACTAACCCCCGTCTCCGAAAGTACGGCTGTAAAGAATAACGAGCGCACGGAGGTTTAGGGGCGACGTTCTATTAAAAAACAGAAAGCGATGTGACGAGATCGCTACTGAGCAAGCAATCTTGGCACACCGCTTTCGCTGATAATCTCGGGGAGATGGTGCAGATGTCAGAAGTAGTACTTCTTTTTGGCTCTGTCGTTCTCTTTAATCGCCCGAAGCGGAGCACTTTTCCCCTCCAGACTCTTGCGCTGTACACCGACGAATATCTTATTGGCCAACTTTTTCAGAATGGGCTGTTGGGCTGCCAACTCCTTGAAGTAGTCTTCTATCGTATGGCGACGGAAGTGCAGGATGGCTTCCAATGCATCCCCATCGGCAAAGTATCCTCCAAAGCGATTGCGTGTGGCAAACGCCCTGTCCGGAAACTCCGGGTAGCCGAGACCGAGCAACTTGAACAGGCGGCGGATATAGTCGGAGTAAACGATGCGACAAGCCTCGCCCCCTCCAACATTGTATGTCCGCCCCCAAAGAGAAGCTTTGTGATCGTATGCCTTCACGCAGGCAGAGGCAAGATCACGGATATGGACGGTCTCGAAGCGTGTGGCCAATGGCATACAGAATACAGAGCTGTTCAGCAAGGACGAATCGTGCCCGAGGATAATACCCGGGCGGTAGATCGTCCATTCGAGGCTGGATTCCTGTACCAGCTTTTCGGCCTGCAACTTGGTCAGAGCATCGTAGTCGCCCATGGAGGGGCAGGTCATATTGTCCGCACTGATCATAGGAGCTTTCAGTCTGTCGCCATATACCCCTACCGTGGAAATGTAGAGCAGGTAGGCGCCCGGGGAGAAGCGTTCCAGATTCTCGATGATGTAGCGCGTACCCATCGTGTTGACGTCCTCTGCCAGTCGAAGACGCTTATCCGCATTAGCTTTCTCAAGGCTCTGGCAATGAATCACAAAATCCTGTCCCTTACAGGCCTCGACGGTATTATCCTGTATGGAACAGTCCCCGTAGAAAATATGAATCTCCTTCTTATACTTTTCGAAGAAAGCCATCGTATGCCCACGCTTGATATCCAAAACGGAAATCTCGAAGACTTTGCGCATCGTAAGGAGTTGAGCCAAAATCTCTCTTCCCAGCGTGCTGCCGGCTCCTGTCAGAAGAACTTTTATCTTGTTAGCCATAACTATTTTTTTCGTCTGTAAGGGATTATTATTTATTGTGCCCTCAAATATAAGGAATTAGGCATTAGTTGCCAAGCAGGAACAGCCGAACAGAGGCAAAAGCACTCCTTACAGGATTGCCGTACGCAGTCCTTTTCGAGATTGTACTTGCAAGTGTGGGCACAATCCCCTTAGCGTTTACCGCCGAAGAAGTCTGCTATAGCCAGCAGCAGTATGGCACCCAATTGCCAAACAGATAGCTGACCAATCTCAACGCTTTTTGCTTAGGAGGTCAGCCAGCAGCAGTAGAACGATGGCCCCCAGCGTAGACGTAGCAAGCCTCGCCAAGAAAGATCCACCATTATATATGCCTATCAAATTCAGCAGGTATCCGCCCAAGACTCCACCCACCAAACCGATGAGAATATTGAGCAACAAGCCCAATGACTTCCCTCGCCGCAATTTGCCGGCTATATAACCGGCCAAAGCACCGATTACAATCGAACCCAATACCGATCCAACCATACTATACTATTATAATTATATGTTCAACCTCTTTGTTCGTTTCCCAATATCTCTTTCAACCACTTTCCCGTATAGGAGGTATCGCATCGCATCACCTCTTCGGGCGTACCTGTTGCGACCAAATAACCACCGGCACCTCCACCCTCAGGGCCTAAGTCGATGATACAGTCGGCACTCTTGATCATCTCCATATTGTGCTCTACCACCACTACCGAATGCCCTTTGTCGATAAGAGCACTCAGTGCGTGCAGCAAGGTACGAATATCATGGATATGTAAGCCCGTAGTCGGTTCGTCGAAGATAAAAAGCGTGGGTGCGGGTTTGGCTTGTCCCAGATATGCAGCCAGCTTGACGCGTTGGTTTTCGCCACCGGAGAGTGTACTGCTACTCTGTCCCAGTTTGAGATACCCGAGTCCGACCTCTCGAAGACATTCGAGCTTCTCCACGATCTTGTCCGTGTAGCCGGCTTTCGGATGATCGGTGAAAAATTCAACGGCCTGATTGACCGTCATCTCCAGCAAGTCGTAAATATTCGCGCCGCAGTACTCCACATCGAGAATCTCCTTGCGGAAACGTTTGCCATGACACTCTTCACACTCCAATACTATATCGGCCATGAACTGCATCTCCACCACGATACTGCCCTCTCCTTTGCAGACCTCGCAGCGGCCTCCTTCCTTATTGAAACTGAAGAAATAGGGCTGGTATCCCATCTGTTTGGACAGTGGCAATGCACTGTAGAGCTTGCGAATATCATCGTAAGCACCTATGTACGTGACCGGGTTGGAGCGGGTGCTGCGACCGAAATTGTTCTGATCCACGTACTGAATGTCTCGGACAGACTTGATGTCCCCGACAATGCCCTCGCAGGCTAACCCTTGTGTGCTACCTCCTTCGAGAATCCTTTTTACTCCTTCGTAGAAAAGATCGCGCACCAAGGTACTCTTTCCCGATCCGCTCACACCGGTCACCACCGTGAGCACGTGCAGCGGGAATCGGACATTCACCCCTTTCAGATTGTGCTTCGAGGCTTCCCGAACTTCGATATATGAGTTCCATGGACGACGCAGGCGTGGCAGTTCGATCTTCTCTCGTCCCGTCAGATAAGCCGCCGTATAGCCCGGAGTATCCTTGTCTATGCGGTCATACTCGCCGGCATAGACCACTTCGCCGCCTTGGCGGCCGGCCTTCGGCCCTATGTCGATGATATAATCAGCTGACCGGATTGTCTCCTCGTCATGCTCGACGACTACAACGGTATTGCCCAGATCGCGCAGTCGCTTCAGAACACCGATAAGCCGATGCGTATCTCGCTGATGCAGACCGATACTCGGCTCGTCCAGCACGTAGAGCGAACCCACCAAGCTGCTGCCGAGCTGCGTAGCCAGACTGATGCGCTGGCTCTCTCCACCCGAGAGCGTATTGGACAGGCGGTCAAGTGTCAGATACCCCAACCCCACTTCGAGCAGGAAGCTTAGCCGCTTGCCTATCTCCTCCAGCAGCCGTCTGCTTATATGTAGATCGTCTTCCGATAGCTGTAGCCCCTCGAAAAATGCCGACGTCTCCTCTACAGTCAGAGCCGTCAGCTCCGATATATTCCGTCCGCCTATTCTCACGCACAGAGCATCCGGCTTGAGTCGCATCCCACGACAATCGGGGCAGGTAGCTTTGCCACGAAAATGCGTCAGCCGGACACGGTTCTGAATCTTGTGCATATCCCTCTGCAGCATAGAGAAATAGTCATCGATACCGATACTCGGGTAATCCGGTTCTCCCGTGGGTACACCACGCCACAGCATATCGCGTTCGGTATCGGATAGCTCTTTGTAGGGCTTGTGTACGGGAAAACCCAGTGGCACACTCTTTTGGATGAAATAGTCCTTCCACATCTGCGACTTGGCCCCTATCCAGCAAGCTACACATTCTTCATAGACAGAGAGGGACTTGTTCGGTACCACCAGATCCTCATCGATCCCCATTACCTTCCCGAAACCTTCGCAAGTAGGGCATGCCCCGATAGGATTGTTGAAGCTGAACATCTCCGGACTCGGCTCCTGAAAGGTACGCCCATCGGCTTCGAACACATTGCTGAACATCCGTTCCTCCACCGTTCCTTCCGGGCTTTCGATGCGCAGCAGGCACGCCCCGTTTCCTTCGAAAAAAGCTGTCTCGGCCGAATCCGCAAGACGCGACTCATAGTCCGCCTTGTCCTCTGCAATCACCAGCCGATCGATAAGCAGGAAGCAGGAGGCCGTATCGGAGAAATCAGTTTCGGCGGATAAAATGTCCTCGATCCGCTTCATCTCCCCGGCAACGAAAATGCGCGTATAGCCCTGCTGCTGTTGGATCTGCAAGTGCTCACGCAGACTACGTCCTTGAGGGGCTTGCAGCCCTACCAGAAGATACAGTTTGGAGCCGATGGGTCGATCGGCAACGTAAGCGACCAGATCGGCCACCGTATGCTTTTTCACCTCCTCTCCGCTTCTCGGAGAGATGGTCCTGCCTACGCGAGCAAAGAGCAGGCGCAGGTATTCGTATATCTCGGTCGATGTGGCTACGGTACTCCTCGGATTGCGGCTTACCACGCGTTGCTCGATGGCAATGGCAGGAGGCACACCGGCGATCAAGTCGCACTCCGGCTTGCGCATCCTTCCCAGAAACTGACGCGCATAGGCAGACAGGCTTTCCACGTAACGTCTCTGGCCTTCCGCATAGAGCGTATCGAAAGCCAAAGAACTCTTGCCCGAACCGGACAGTCCGGTCACCACGACCAGCTTGCCCCGCGGTATAGTCAGCGATATATTCTTCAGATTATTGACGCGTGCCCCTTTGATGATGATGATGGCTTCGCCACTTGTGGGATGCTCGCTTTCCTGCTGCTTCATTCTGCCTGTTTTTTTATTATACAAAGATTAAAGATATCTATTTATACCGTTTCACGCCATTGGGCACCTTCCTTAAACAAAAAAAGAGGATGCCCAATCGAATGAACATCCTCTTCATTAAAAGTACGCGAGATGAGATTTGAACTCACACACCGTAACCGGCACTACCCCCTCAAAGTAGCGTGTCTACCAATTCCACCACCCGCGCAAAAAAAATTGTTTGTCTTTTCCTCGATAGTCGGTGCCCGGGACAGGAATCGAACCTGCACGTCTTTTGAACACTCGCACCTGAAACGAGCGCGTCTACCAATTCCGCCACCCGGGCGTCTATGTTATCGACCGATCTTTCTTGGAAAGATACACCCTTTTTCAGGATGAGGAGACCGCCATAGGCCGCATGCCTACTGCCTCTTGGAGCGGAAGACGGGACTCGAACCCGCGACCCTAACCTTGGCAAGGTTATGCTCTACCAACTGAGCTACTTCCGCGATTGCGATGCAAAGGTAGTATCTTTTTTTAGTTGTACAAGCGTTTTCCTCCCTCTTTTTTCGGGGTAAGCGGGCATCAGTATCTGTCGGATTAGTGGGAAAGGGAGATCGAGCAGAGCCGGAAATCGATCTTCACAACCTTTCCGTGTGTCAACGACTTTTTCAGTACACGTCAAACTGTCCGTTCAGATTGTTTGCGTTCGGAAAATTTCTTTATTCATGTCTCGAAAAACGTGGCGTGGGAAAATTTTGCTTTTGGCGCGAGAAGTAAAATTTTTACGCGCCAGAACGAAAAAAATCTCGCGCCACTTCTTCCGAAAAACACGAGCCGTAGATGTGCAAGAACTCGCGTAGAAAAAGTTGATGTGGGTACAAAAAGAAGAAGAGGAGAGCCCCGGATATCCGATAAAACTACTCATCGGATACCGTCCGAAAACATAAATGTCGGATCTGTATAGGACTTCTCTCAATACGGAACGCCCGTCGGCTACAGGCTTTGGGGCCGAAGCTGACGGGCGTAGATCAGAAAGGAGAGGGATAAACCTCTACATTAACCGTTGATTTCGTCTAAAATAGCTTGGATTTCATCTTGGCATGAACCACATACAGTCCCTGCGTCTGTAGCTTCGCCTACTTCATCCACGGTCTTCAATCCTTTTTCTCTAATTGCTTTTTCAATCTCTCCACGTGTAATTTCGTTGCAGTGGCAGATAATTTCATCTTGTTGTGACATAATTCTTGTGTTGTGATAAATCGTCGTTAGTTACATGCTCTGAAAACGTTTCAAAATTACAAAAACAATCAAGTTTTTCATCTATGCTCTAATAGACAGCGTCTATAAAAACGTATTTGCAATGCGATGCAATTCGCTATGACAAAGCGATAAAATCAAGCGGGAGGCCTCTTGTGAGACAGTAAGCCGCCTTACATATTCCCTATTGACGGACCGGTAGTAAATGACGAAGTGTTTGGCCTCGGACTTCTTCCCGAAACCGATGTACCCTTACCCTTGCAGCAGCTCAGCAAGCGATAGCCCCAGCGACAAAAGAAGCATTTGCGTCGCTCGCAGTATTCGCGATAGAGCTGAATGAGGGCTTGGCTTTCGGCAGCATCCGCAGGTCGGCAGATCCGGGAGAAAGCACGAACCGGCTTGTTGTTTTCGGGTTTGATGCCACGCAGGAAGTCTATTGTCCGCTCGCGGTAGTCCTCCATGCTCTGCCCCCTCAACCAAGCATAGCGAAGTGGGGCTGCTACATTGATCAGCAGGGCATCCGACGAAATAGCGGCAAGCGTACTGCGGGAAGGAACAGGGGTGGGCTTCCCAAAGCGATAGTGCGAAGCCCAGTAAGATGATGCCTCCACGCTGAGCTTCTGTGCCAGTTCTTTAGCGGACACAGTCTCCACAAAAGAAGAAAACAGGAACTCGCAGCGATGCAGAATGGCGGCCAACTGTCCCAATCGACGATGTACGAAAGAGGCAGGACGGGCGCGATGCAGACGAAAGAGAGAGGAATCAAGAGGCTGCAGGTCGAACTTATGTCTCAAAAAAGCGTATTCCGAAGCCAACTTCTCGGCATATTCATCCTCAGGGTCGGCCAATAAACCGGCCTGCCCGAGCAGGAGGGCTTCCACTTGCAGGAGATTGCTCCGATGCTTGGCGATGACGGCAAAGGGCAGGCTGCGAGCAAGCCGCTCGAGGGCATCGTTGTTCAGCCCGAATCCGAAATGACGAGCTAACAGGATATAGGCCGTTGCATTCCAATCCATGGACGTAGACAGATAGAGCCGATCCACTTCGGCAGCCTTACGCTCCAATCGTTCTACGACGAGCGTGTCCAGCCAGTCGTGGACTTCGAGACTATCAAGTTCATGGAGCCTGTCCTTACAACCCGGCAAAAGGGATGTCCGGAGCATAAAGTCGGCGTTTGCCCTAAGCCGTTCGTCTACATGCATAACGCAAACGGGGACAGGTTCACCGCTGATTCGGTGCCGTATCGGGAGGTCATCCGTCTCTACCACATGGAGTATTACATTGTCATAAGCCGGATCGAGATGATGCCCGTGACGGACCCAATCCGAAGCCCTGCAATGAATCTCTACGTTGCCGGCCCAGAGGAGATCGCCCACTTTCACTTTGGCGTTGAAGAAATCGGGGCCACTATCCCGATTGAGCATCCCCGGATCAATGACCTCAGGCTCCAAAAAGAAAGCATCCGCCCCATAGCTTAACGAGCTATAGAGGCGGTGCTGCCATACGTATTGTAAGAAATGCTCCACAGTCTTGTCGAAGCTCCTTCTTTGCCTTTGTCAATCAGTTGTATTCCTTATCGTATTTCAGAGCGGCATCGGCCACGAAGTGCTTGATGCGCTGTTCTTCCTCGGCTCTGCAGATGAGCAAGACATTCCCGCTTTCGGCTACGATGCAGTCATTGATGCCCTGCATGACAACGAGCTTCTGCGGATTGTCCGTGGTAACGATGTTACGTTCGGCCTCGTAGAAGAGCGTCCGCGTCTTGAGCGATGCGTTTCCGGCATCGTCTTTCTGTGCCAGCTCATAGAGAGATCCCCATGTGCCGAGGTCTGCCCAGCCGAAGTCCACGGGCATGACCAAGACATTGTCCGCCTTCTCCATCACGCCAAAGTCGATGGAAATGCTCGGACAGTAGGGGAAAGCCTGATCGATGAAACGCCGCTCTTCAGGTGTATTGAAGTGTGCCAAACCATTTTCGAGGGAAGAGGTTACTTCCGGCAGATGCTTGCGGAATGCGGCAAGGATGCTCTCCACGTTCCATACGAACATTCCACTATTCCACAGGAACTCTCCACTGGCGAGGAAGATGCTTGCCATCTCGGCATTGGGCTTCTCCGTAAAGGTTTTCACACGGATAAAATCACCGGTCTTTTCTTCAGCCATTTGGATATATCCATAGCCCGTCTCCGGACGGGATGGACGGATGCCGAGCGTCACGAGATGCTCGTGATCGGCTACGAACTCCAACGCTTCCGATGCAGCACGCACGAATTCGTCTTCGCGCAGGATCAGATGATCCGAAGGAGCTACGATTATGTTGGCTTTGGGATTGCGCGCGTAAATGTGATAGCTGGCATATGCGATGCAGGGTGCCGTATTGCGACGGGTCGGTTCGCGCAGGATTTGATCCGGTTCGATCTCAGGGAGCTGTTCGCGTACCTTGTCCACGTAAAGTTCATTGGTAACGACCAGAATGTTTTCCCGGGGGATAAACCGTGCGAAACGGTCATATGTCATCTGCAGGAGGGAGCGTCCGGTACCGAAGAAGTCGAGGAACTGTTTGGGATGGGATTCACGGCTGAAGGGCCAAAAGCGGCTTCCTATTCCCCCTCCCATAATGACGCAATAATTGTCTTTCACAGCCATAGTCGCTATTCTATTTTTAAGTTCTTAGACAAAACTACTCAAAATAATAACGTCATGTCTCAAGAAAATCGTACTTGTGGTTCGTAAATAATTTCATAGGCCAATGGAGGATTTTTTCCCTCCTCACATCGTTTCGCCGACTTGGTGGTTTTTTCTCTACATTAGCGGGCGGAAAAATTATTCGCAAGCATATTTTTCTTCTCCCCAAACTCTTTGCTTTTTTCGCAAATGCCAAGGATCGATCGAAAAATCTCATTCTAAAATCACCAATAATTATCACCAATACAAGTATGAAAAGAAGCAGACTTTTAGGCCGCATTGTAGTACTATCTCTATGCGTCGCCACAATTCCGGCTTCGGTTGTCAGCCAACCGCAGATGACGCCTTTGCAGTCGACACACACCTCCGATCGTTCGTTCGGCAGGGGAGCTCAGCAGATAGCTGACGAATGGAGTGCCGCCATGCCCCAAACCACATGGAGCAGCCATGCCGATGTCAGTTGGTACACGGCAGACGGCACGGAATTCACTCTCACCACTGCGGAGCAGTTTGCAGGCTTGGCCAAGCTCGTCAACAGCGGAAAGTCCATGAAGGGTGTGACCATCAAGCTGGGTAATGACGTGGACTTCTCGGCTAATCGCTTCGATGAGGTGATCGGCAAGGATAATGACAACCCCTTTTCCGGCACTTTCGATGGAGGCAACCATACAATAACGGGCGTGATGATCAGCGATCCCGTCTTGGGATTTATCGGATTCTTCGGACAAACCAACGAGGCCATTATTCGCAATACAATCATCCGCAATGCTACGGTCGTAGGTTCGGCCCCGGCAGGTGCTCTCGTTTGCAACATTTACAACAAGGGACTCGTAAGCAACTGCCATGCTTATGACTGTCGAATCGTTTCCGCTCCATACGAAACGAGCTTCGGAGGCAGTGGTGCAGGTTCTTTGGTTGGAGGCCTTTTGGATGAATCCAAGATAGAAAATTGCTCTGCCACTCGTGTGGAAGTCTATAGCCAGAGTCAAAGCGGTGCTTTCATCTCCCAGGCATACAATCTGTGCGAAGTAAAGAATTGCTTCGTAACGGACAGCAAGATAATCGCAGACGTTGGGTTGATCGGTGGATTTGTCGGCATAAACTTTGCTTTCTTCCCCGGAACCGAGTCTACTTTCTCCAACTGCTATGCTCTCAATGTGGAAGTCGTATCGCTTGACAGTGGTGATCAAGCCGTTCTCGGAGGGTTTGTCGGTCAGGTATCAGCCAACTTCATTGCCAAGCACTGCTACGTGTCAGCCAAAGTAACGGGAGGAAAAAATCCCGGTGCTTTTGTCGGTATGACGGCAGATGAATCCATGAACTGCAAATACGACGGTTGCTTCTACAACAACGAACAAAACCCGGGTATGGTCGGCATAGGAAACGGCGTCGAAATCCCTGCCATCGCAGGTATGCCGGAAGCGGCAATGAAGACTGCCGATATGGCTGCCAAGCTCAATGCAGATCAAAATCCTGCTCCCTGGCTTCAGGCAAACGACGTAAACAACGGTTGGCCGTACCTCAAAGACAACAAACCGGTAATAACCTCTCTGGCCGCTCCCATGTCCCATGAGATCCGTATTTGGGCTACTGCCGGTCGGATATTCATTGCGGGTGCTCCTGCGGGCACATCTGTTCAGGTGTACGATATGCAAGGACATCGGATTTACAATGCTGCCGTGCTTGCAGATCATGACATTGCAGTTGCATCCGGTGTATACGTTGTACGAGCCGGTGACAGCACAGCCAAAGTGATCGTTCCCTAAGAGAGGGGTCGATAGGAAAAAGTTGCATCCTGCATGAGCGATTTGTTTGCTGCAAGTCGTTTGTGCAGGATTCTTTTAATGATTGTGCCCTCGTGTTGCACTGCAGGGTGGAATCTGTAGAGATCTTGATAATAATCCGATATGATTACCTTTGTACAAACGAAAAAGTAGCATGATGGAAGTCCGTCCAACGACTCTAATCGATCATATAAATTCTCCGGCTGATCTTCGCGCACTAAAACCTGAACAGTTGCCACAGGTATGCCGCGAACTCCGCCGCTATATTTTGGAAGTGCTGTCTGTGACGCCCGGTCATCTCGGCTCCAGCTTGGGCGCAGTGGACTTTACGGTGGCGCTGCACTACGTATTCGATACGCCCTACGACCGTATCGTCTGGGACGTGGGACATCAGGCTTACAGCCATAAGATCCTGACCGGCCGGCGCGAAGACTTCCGCCATTTGCGCCAATGGGGGGGCATCAGCGGTTTCCCCTCGCCTAAAGAAAGCGAATACGACACATTCCCTGCCGGACATGCTTCCAACTCTATCTCCGCAGCACTTGGAATGGCTGTGGCTTCGGCTGCCAAGGATGAGAAACGGAAGGTCATAGCCGTCATTGGAGACGGTTCCATGACGGGAGGTATGGCTTTTGAAGGGCTGAACAATGCATCGTCTTTCCCGAACAATCTGCTGATCATCCTCAATGACAACAACATGTCCATCGACAGGAATGTCGGAGGACTGAACCGCTATATGGTGGACATCCTCACCAGCAAGACGTATAATACGATTCGCTACGACCTTTATAAGGGCTTGCGAAAAATCAATCTGATCAGCGAGACGAACAGAAAAAATCTCCTGCGCTTCAACAACAGCTTCAAGGCACTACTGGCACGCGAGAGCAATTTATTCGAAGGATTCAGCATCCGCTATTTCGGCCCCGTCGATGGCAATAATGTGCTCCGCTTGGTGGAAGTACTCAATCAGATCAAGGATATGGCCGGGCCTAAGATCCTGCATCTGCGAACGATCAAAGGTAAGGGCTACTCTCCGGCCGAGAAGCAGGCTACGATCTGGCATGCACCGGGCGAATTCGACATCAAATCGGGAGAACGTAAGAAAGGAGAGAACAAGCCCGAGCCACCCAAGTTTCAGGATGTGTTCGGGCATACACTCGTGGAGCTGGCGGACAGAGACGAGCGTATCGTCGGGGTCACCCCGGCTATGCCGACAGGTTGCTCCATGACCTTCCTGATGAAGAAATACCCGAATAGGGCCTATGACGTGGGTATTGCCGAAGGGCATGCAGTCACTTTTTCGGCCGGTTTGGCCAAGGAAGGGTTGATCCCGTTTTGCAATATATACTCTTCTTTCATCCAGAGGGGATATGATCAGGTGATTCATGATGTAGCCCTGTCTGGTTCACACGTGGTGATTTGCCTCGATCGTGCCGGTCTGGTAGGCGAGGACGGTGCCACACACCACGGGGTGTTCGACATGGCTTTCCTCAGATGCGTACCGGACATCGTCGTGGCTTCTCCGCTGAACGAACACGAGCTGCGCAATCTGATGCTGACCGCATACAAGGGATATGACGGCCCGATGGTGATCCGTTACCCGCGTGGCAAAGGGGTGCTGACCGACTGGCGCAACACTCCGCGACTGGTCGAAATAGCGCGAGGACGCTGTCTGACGGAGGGCGAAGCTATAGCCTTCCTCTCCATAGGCCCCATAGGCAATATGGTACAGAAAGTGGTGGAACGGCTGGCTGAGAAAGGTGTATCTGCAGCCCACTACGATATGGTATTCCTCAAACCGCTTGACGAGGAGATGCTCCATGGCATTGCAAAGAAGTTCGATACGATCATCTCCGTCGAAGATGGTTGCATCCAAGGTGGTTTCGGATCGGCCGTCATGGAGTTTATGGCAGACCATGACTACCACCCACGCATCCGACGGGTGGGAGTCCCCGATCGCTTTATCGGGCAGGGATCTGTGCCCGAACAGTATGCAGACTGTGGCATGGATGCAGACTCTTTGTTGCACTTGACCGAAGAACTTCTGCTGCATCCGTAGGAAAAAGGAACGAAGGATGCTGCACGGATCTTACAAAACCTTAATGTAGCAAGATGAATATTGTCATAGCCGGTGCCGGCGAGGTGGGCACACACTTGGCGAAAATGCTTTCGCAAGAGGAACAGAACATCGTCCTGATCGACCCCAATCCCAAACGATTGGAACTGGCCGCCATGCGTTCCGAGCTGCTCCCTCAGGTGGGCAATCCGCTTTCTCCTTCAGACTTGCTGCAGGCCAATGTGAAGTATGCCGATCTTTTCATCAGCGTGATGCCGGAGGAGGCGGACAACATTTTGGCCTGTGCCCTTGCCTCACGATTGGGAGCAGGAAAAACGCTGGCACGCATCAACAACAACGAATTCCTCAAACCCGACATGGCACAGTACTTCCGCGATATGGGAGTCCATACCATGATTTACCCCGAGCTGCTGGCTGCACGGGAGATAGTATCGACCATCAAAAACCCGTGGGCACGTCAATACGTGGAGTTGTTCGATGGGGCTTTGGTTCTGGTGGGTGTGAAGGTGCGTGAGGGTGCGCACATTGTTGGCAAATACCTTCATGAGCTGACCCGGACGGGAAATAAGATATTCCACATCGTCGCTATCAAGCGTGACCTTGAGACGATCATCCCGAAGGGGGGTACACAGGTACTGCACGGAGACATCGTATTCTTCGCCACGGCTCAAAACCACTTGGATGAAGTTCGCAAGCTCGCAGGCAAAGACAATCCGCCCGTCCACAAAGTGGTGATCATGGGAGGCAGTCGCATAGCTATCCGTTCCATAGAGATGATCCCGAGAAACATACAAGTGGCGATCATCGAGAAGGACAAGGAGAAAAGCATGCGGATCAGTGCCATCGCTCCGACCAACGTACAGGTGTACAACGGTGACGGACGCGACTCGGACATCCTCATAGAGGCCGGGTTGGATCAGGCCGATGTATTCATCGCTCTGACGGAAAATTCGGAGACGAATGTCCTCGCCTGCTTGGGAGCCAAGCGTTTCGGTGTATTCAAGACCATCGCCAAGGAAGAGAATATAGACTACATTTCATTGGCTGACCGCCTTGATATAGGCACGCTCATCAACAAAAAACTTTTGGCTGCCGGCTCCATCTACCGCATATTCCTTGGCGAAGATACGAGTACGGTGAAGTGCCTGACGCTGGCCAATGCCGATGTGGCCGAACTCGTGGCTCATCGCGGAGCACCCGTCACCAAAAGACCGGTGAAAGATCTGAACATTCCGGAGGGGATTACCTTCGGCGGCATGGTGCGCAACGGTGTCCCGCAAATGATCCATGGCGATACGGTGATCGAACCCTACGACCATGTAGTGGTATTCTGTCTGAATACACCACTGAATATTCTGAAAGACTTCTTCGGCTAACCTCTCTTTTCGGACGGCACGGCGATATGTTGCAGCACATCAATTTCAAATTCGTTCTCAAGGTGGTAGGCTCTCTATGCCTGTCCGAGATTCTCTTTCTGTTGATTTGTCTGGGTATATCCGTCTACTACAAGGGGAGCGATCTGTTGCCTTTTGTTTACACTATAGGAGTGATGGCCGCAGTAGGCTCCTGTTTCTACCTGCTGGGACGCCGTGCTCGTATGAACAACGCAAGTCGGCGCGAAGGGATGCTTACTGTCACGCTGACGTGGCTGATCCTATCGCTTGTCGGCATGCTTCCTTTTGTCTTCGGCGGATATACTCCCTCCGTGACGGATGCTTTCTTCGAGACCATGTCCGGCTTCACGACCACAGGAGCCACGATATTCCCCGAGGTGGAGTCTTTGCCCCGAGGCATTCTTTTCTGGCGTAGCATTATGCAGTGGCAGGGCGGTGTCGGTATCGTGGTCTTTACGGTAGGGCTGCTCCCTATGCTCGGTGCAGGGAGTGCCGTTTCGCAAATATACAATGCGGAAACTACGGGCATCATCCACGATCGTTTTCTGCCGCGTATCCGTCAGGTGGCACGCCGGCTCTGCGGTGTCTATATTCTCGGAACTGCTGTGCTGATACTGCTTTTGTGGTTGGGCCCGATGGGACTGTTCGATGCCATTTGCCACGCTTTCACTTGTATTTCCACGGGAGGCTACTCCACGCGCAACGGCAGTATCGCGGAGTTTCAGTCCTCATACATCGAATATGTCACCTCGTTTTTCATGTTCTACGGCAGTCTCAGCATCACGCTTCAGTACTTTCTGCTGGTAGGAAAACCGGGAAAACTGATTCGTGATGAGGAAATGCGCACCTTTGTCGTCCTGACCCTCTGTGCCGTTTTGATCACTACGCTATGGCTTTTGTATCGGGGGGAATATCCGAGCTTGGAGGAAAATTTCCGTCATGCTCTCTTTCAAACCTATTCGATCATCAGTACCACCGGCTATACCACGGCCGATTACTTCTCGTGGGGGCCTTTCTTCTGGAGTATAGCTATCGTGATGATGATTGTCTGCGGCTGTGCCGGATCGACGACGGGAGGAATCAAAATCAGTCGCCTCGTCGTCCTGATGAAAAACTTGCGTAACGAATTTAAGAAGCGTACCCACCCCAATTTGATGGTACCTGTACGAATCAATGGGATTATCATCACAGGACAATTGGTCAGTCAGGTACTCGCCTTTGCTTTTCTCTATTTCCTGCTGATTTTCTGCAGCATCATCCTCCTCACGCTTGACGGTATGGACTTCGTTGCCGCAGTCGGTTCGGCCGTATCGGCCATGGGCAACGTCGGTCCCGGATTCGGCGACTACTTCAGCGACTTCAGTCAGGCCGGCGACTTCTCCAAGTGGATCCTTTCTTTCCTGATGCTCACCGGGCGTCTGGAAGTTTTCACAGTTATTTCCATTCTCCATCCTGCTTTCTGGCGCAGATAGAATCTTTTCCGCTCTGAACATCGGGTGTCCCCATAGACTATAGAATAGAGTAGGGCATAAACGACTATTTTGTTGTCGTGTTTCACGAGAGCAATACCCTTTCCTTGAGTGAACGACAAGCTGAAAAAAGAAAAAGAGGAAAAGAAAAAGGCCTCTCAAGCTTCTGTAGCTTAAGAGACCTTTTTGTGAAGAGGTTCGTGGCGGACTCGAACCGCCGTAGACGGTTTTGCAGACCGTTGCCTAACCACTCGGCCAACGAACCATGCTGAGGTTTGCGTCTGCAAAGAAAAGGTTTTTATTTGAGATTAGCAATGTTTTTTGAATTTTAATCAGGTGTGCAGATTCCAGCTATCAGGGCAATCGCATTTCAGCCACTAACGTACTTCTAAAGCTCATGATTGCTACATTCAATTATCAAACAAGTGCGAATTCATATGTCAGAGATTCAAATCATAGAGGAAAGAGACTAAAAATTTTCAAACGCGATCGCCCTGACAGGCTGCCCCCGGGGCCGACGCATTAAATTGGTTTTGCGGTTTCATTCGAGCGAGTTTCTCCTAATAGGTATTGTTGGCTATTACTGTGTGCCGACGCGGTAGCCGGATGGATTATTGGAGCCGGAGGTGGTATCGGCTCGTATGGACGCAATGTGAATCAGACGGTACAGCGTGGCGCACAAGGTGCATACACGGGTAGCAAGGCGATGGTTGGAGAAGCACAAGTGCTGTTGCCGGTCATGTCGTTTGATGTCTCAAAGGGGCACTCATTAAAGAGAAGTAGATTTCCACTAGTGGAAAGATAGCTTTCCACTAGTGGAAATCCGGCGTCTACCAAATAGTTGCCTGACACACAATAAGAAGAATAAACAAAAGTGCCTGCTTATTGTGCAAAGGTCCCATTAATTCGTACTTGTATGATAACCGAACGTAGCAATCGTTAGGTTTATAAGTGAGTTAACAGTTCAAATGCGATTGCCCTGTGAGTTGCCCTGAAATATCTGTCCCACAGTCTCAAAAAGCAGTAAATTTGCGCGGTATGACAGATGCTTTCATCTTTGAAAACAAAAAAGCGGCTTTCCTGACTCTTGGCTGCAAACTGAATTTCGCAGAGACTTCGACCATCGGAAAAGCTCTCGCCGAGCAGGGTGTGCGCCCTGTGCGAGAGGGCGAAAAGGCCGATATATGCGTGATCAATACATGCTCCGTAACGGAGCTGGCCGATAAGAAATGCCGCAATGCCATCCGCAAGTTACATAAAGAGCATCCCGGTGCGTTGATGATCGTCACCGGCTGCTATGCCCAGCTCAAACCGGAGGAAATAGCTCGAATAGACGGAGTAGACATCGTACTGGGAGCCGATGAGAAGCTCGACCTCGTAAGTATTCTCAGCCAAAGACCGATACAGGGCTTTGCCGAGCAGACTATTCTCACGACCCCCACAAAGGATATTCGCAAATTTCAACCCGGCTGTTCGGCGGACGACCGTACACGCCATTTCCTCAAAGTGCAGGACGGATGCGACTACCACTGCTCTTACTGCACGATACCCAAAGCTCGCGGACGCAGCCGAAACGGGTCGATAGAGTCTCTCGTCCGACAGGCTGAGGCCGTAGCCGCAGAGGGAGGAAAGGAGATCGTACTTACGGGAGTCAATATAGGTGACTTCGGGCGCAGTACGGGGGAGACATTCCTCGATCTCTTGCGTGCTCTGGACCAAGTGGAAGGCATCGAGCGATACCGAATCGGTTCTATCGAACCAAATCTCCTCTCCGACGAACTTATTGACTTCTGTGCCTCGGCACACCGTATTGCTCCACATTTCCATATGCCGCTTCAGAGCGGATCCGACGATGTGCTCAAGCTCATGCGCCGTCGGTACGATACGGCTCTCTTTCGGGAGCGAGTGGAGCATATCCGCAGGGCATTGCCCCACGCCTTCATCGGGATAGATGTCATTGTAGGAACGAGAGGTGAGAAACCGGAATTCTTCGAGGATTGCTACAGCTTCCTGCAGGACAAGATTTCTTTCAGCCGCCTGCACGTTTTCTCCTATTCGGAGCGTCCCGGCACCCAGGCACTGCAAATACCTTATAAGGTAGATGCTCGCGAGAAGCAACGCCGTAGCCGCAGGCTGCTGGATCTGTCCGATCTTCGGCTTGGCGAGTTCTATCGCTCCCAAGAGGGTACGCACCGACGGGTGCTGTGGGAGGACGTTTGCCATGAAGGTCTGATGCAGGGTTTTACGGAGAACTACATCCGCGTAGCGGCTCCCTATGCCCCAGACTCGGTTGGTAAAGTGGAAGAGATCGTATTGGGCAAAACCGATCCAAGCGGAGAATATATGCAGACAGCCGATACCATATTCCCATGAAAGCGACACTTTCCCTTTCCTATTATTTGCTGTTAGGCCTGACGTATATGCAGGCAGTGCTACCGCTATGGATGGTGCGGTTGCAGAGTCGTATCCTGGCAGGGCTGCTGCATACCGTCGTTCGCTATCGGAGAAAGGTGGTACGTGACAATCTGACTCGCTGTTTCCCTGAGAAATCTTTACAGGAAATACGCCGGATCGAACGACGGTTTTACTATAATTTCACGTATCAAATCTTGAGTTCCTTCAAGCTTCTGACTTATTCACAGACGCAACTCCGCCGCCACATCTCATTCGAAAATCTCGATGTCCTGATCCGCTTACGAGCCGAAGGGCACCCTGCCATTCTCCTGATGATGGGGCATTTCGGCAACTGGGAGTACTTTTCCGGCAGTCAGGCCATCATCAAAGATTTGGGCCTACAGATCTATCAGATCTTTCGCCCGTTGAAAAGTACTTCTTCCGACCGGCTCATGCATCGCATACGGGAGCGATTCGGTTCGCGTGGTATAGCCAAGCACGACGTGCCACGTGAACTGCTCCGACTCGTTCGCAATCCTATTCCGACAGAGACTCCACTGGTCATCTTCATCGCCGACCAAAGTCCGGCCTATGCCGGCTCATACTGGACTACCTTCTTCGGCAGAGAAACGGCTTTCTTCAATGGGACGGAGAAGCTCGGCCATAAGTTCTCTCTGCCGGTAGTCTACATGGATGTGGAGAAAACGGGGCACGATGTCTTCACCGGTACCATCAAGCTCTTGCACCATCCTCAGGATGACAGCCCCGAAGGAAGCATTACGGAAGAATATGTCCGCCTGATGGAGGCCACCATCCGTCGCGATCCGTCGCAATGGCTTTGGAGCCACCGCCGCTGGAAACGTCCCCGATTGCATAATACCCGACAACCATGACAACCGCAGTCATCATTCTCAACTGGAACGGACGTAAGATGCTGGAGGAGTTCCTCCCCTCTCTTATAGCACATACACCGCGACAATCGGCTCGTCTTATCGTAGCCGATAATGGCTCCACGGACGACTCCGTGGAATTTCTGCGTTGCCAGTATCCACAGGTGGAACTGATCCTTTTCCCCGAGAACTACGGCTTTGCCGAAGGCTACAACCGTGCTATCGCACAGACCGAATGCGACTGCGTGGTACTGCTCAATAGCGATGTGGAAGTCTCCGAAGGATGGCTGGATGCTCCGCTCGCATTGCTCCAAGAGCGAAGCGATGTTGCCGCTGTCCAACCCAAAATCCGCGCTCTTCGAGACAAGCACGCGTTCGAGTACGCCGGTGCTGCCGGCGGCTATGTAGATCGTTGGGGTTATCCGTTCTGCCGTGGACGTATCTTCGATACGGTAGAAACTGATACCGGCCAATACGATGATATAGCAGAGGTATTCTGGGCTTCCGGTGCAGCCCTTTTCATCCGCAGACAGGTGTACATGGCGGTAGGAGGACTGGATCCCCGTTTTTTTGCTCATCAGGAGGAAATAGACCTCTGTTGGCGACTCCATAGCCGTGGCTGGCGTATAGCCGTAGCACCAAGTTCTACTGTTTTCCATTTGGGGGGAGGTAGCCTCGATATGAAAAATCCGCGCAAAGTGTATCTCAACTTCCGAAACAATCTGCTGATGCTGTACAAGAATTTGCCGGAAACAGCCCTCAAGCCCACCATGCGCATCCGCGCTCTACTGGATTTCCTCTCCGCCATGGTTTTCTTGCTCACCGGCAAATTCCGCCATATGCAGGCTGTTGTTCGTGCACGTCGCGACTTCCTTCGTATGCGACCGGACTTCTCCGCTTCCCGTTCCAAGAATCTTCTCCTCGGCTCTATCCCTGCACCGATGAAGCCTTATTCCATCGTCTTCCAATTTTATATCCGCCGGCGTAAAATATTCTCTCGCCTTCCTTAATCTTCTCCCTCTCTCGTAAAATACTTTCGTTTATATTTGGTTTATATTGTAAACTAATTTATATTTGCATCGGAAGCGGTAAGAAATGCCTTGCGGAGACATTTTCAAACGGAATACGAACCACTAACGGATAGCAAAAAAATGGAAGAAAAACAGCTTACACCCCAAGAGAGCGTACAGATGATCGAGAAGATGCTCGAACAGACACGCAAACGACTGATCCGCGGAGCAGGCATCCCCAGCCTGATATGGGGATACGTCACTTTTGCCACGAGTCTGCTGATCCTTTTCGTTTACCCCCATATCGGTTATCGAGCCAATTATCTGTGGATGCTGATCCCGATAGTAGGAGGGAGCCTGACCATTATTTGTAATAGGAAGAGACAGAAAGAAGCACATGCACGTACACAGATAGACCGATTTATAGACACGACATGGATAACCATCGGGCTGAATGTTACGGCATTGAGCATACTGGCTTATCGCTTCCCGTTGGCTATTCTTCCCCTTGTACTCATTCTCATAGGAATCGCTACGGCCATCACCGGATTCTCGCACAAGGTAACGTTGCTCAAATACAGCTCCATATTCGGCATACTTGTAGGCTATATGCTTCTGGTGGTGCCTATGAACGGAAAACTGATGGTGCTGATCTTCGGCCTTACCTTCTTCCTGATGCACTGCGTGCCGGGACATTACCTCTGCTACCTCGAACGAAAAATTTTGCGCGATGCTTAGACCTCTCGACCCGCTGCTCATGTCCGAATTGAGGTTGGCCATCATGTCCGTCCTCATGAGTGTGGAGGAGGCCGACTTCCTCTACCTCAAGGAGGTGACGGGGGCTACTTCGGGCAACATCAGTGTACAACTGGACAAACTGAGCACAGCCGGCTACATCGAAATAGAAAAAGGCTACAACGGTAAACGCCCGCGTACCACCTGTAGAGCCACCGATGCCGGCCGTGAGGCCTTCTCCGCACATTTCGAAGCACTCAAGTCCTACCTGCCGACAGACTCTACTCACTAATCGAAAAAACAAAAAAGGCATGTCCACATCAGGGATTCGGACAATGGTGAATCCCGTTTAGAACCAATCATTTAAGTAAATGAAGCGTTTAATATCGAGAACCCTTATCAGGCTTCTCCTCATCCTTTGCATCCCTATGTCTCTCGCTGCTCAGCGACAGATAGCCGGTACTGTCACCGACACCAAAGACCGGCCTATCGTTTTGGCTAATGTCTATCCGATCAATAGCTTCGACGGTATGGCTACCGATAGTCTTGGACGCTTTCGTTTTACGACGAGCAGCACTTTCCCGATGCGTCTCGTGGTTTCGCATATCAATTATCACTCCGATACGCTTACCATTCGGAAGGGAGATCCGATGGAGAACATCCGCATCCGCCTGCGCGAGACCGATGACTACAAGCTCTCCGAAGTCGTCGTCAGTGTCTCCGCTTTCGGGGTAGGAGGCAAGCAGAACAAGACGGTGCTCAATCCTATGGATGTCTACACGAATCCAAGTGGTAACGGAGATCTCTCGATGGCGCTGCGTCAGACACCCGGCCTGCAGGATGTGGGAGATCGTGAGGGCTTTTTCGTTCGCGGAGGAGCCTCTTGGGAAACGGCCGTGACGATAGAAGGCATTAGAGTGAAGCGTTTTTTCGGCAAGAACAGATTCGACGCTCCTGCTCGTTCACGTTTCGAGACAGGAATGTTCAGCGGCCTTTCGCTCTCCACCGGAGGCTATGGGGCCACGGAAGGCGGTGCGCTGAGCGGACTACTCCGGTTGCGATTGGCGGGTAAGTCTCCCTCGTCCGTCGGGATAGGAATATCCCCGCTTTTTGTAAACGGTGGGGGTGGGCATCTTTCCAGGTCGAATCGTTTCTATATAGAGCAAAATGCCTCAGTGAGCGATGCCGCCTATATCCGTCTGCTGCTCAAGCCGGAGTACAAACTGCCCGGTACCAACCGCTCCTATGCCTACAATGCACGGACGATATGGAACCCGACTTCGCAAGATGAAGTGAAGGGGCTTTTTCTCTTCGTACACGACCTTTCCTCTTCGGCTTTGCGCATACCCTCTCCTGCAACTGCATATATGCTCTATGCGGGACGAAACACCTATGGATTCGGGATGGCTGTTTGGAGGCATGACTTCGAAGGAGGCAAAACGACCTCTACCCTGTCCGCCGGCTATAGCGAAGACCACAACCGGCTGCACCGCCAGCTTGAAATCGAGCCGGACATAGAGAGCACTTTCCGCACCGTAGAACGCGATGCCAATATCCGCCTTCGCTTCGATTCTCGGATTAAGGCTTGGAGGCTCTCCTACGGATCCGATTATACATATAGCGAAGCCAAGTCTTCTGTTCGGGAGGATAAATCATCAGCCTTACCCACACTGCGGGAACACCTTGTGGCAGCCTATGCCGAAGCCCTCTTCCCTCTGTCGAATCGGATCTCCGCTACAGCCGGATTGCGCGCCGAATATTCCGGACTTACCGAGTCGGCTATTGTCCTACCCCGTTTGTCAGCCACTTACAAGCTCTCTCCTTCGAGCCGGATCACCTTGGATGCAGGAGGCTATGCCGCCCCCGGCGACTACTACCTCTCCCATCGCATTGTGCCGCAAAAGCGCGAACACTCGCAGCAGTACAACCTGACCTATGAATGGCGACCCTCGCGTACACAAGTGCTACGCTTCCAAGCCTATGACAAAGAATACTCCCGACTGACCACGTTGGCTCCCGATGGCACAGCCTCCAACCTCGGCAAGGGATATGCACGGGGGCTGGACTTCTTCTGGAAAGCATCCGGACTGATCAGATCTTTCGAGCATTGGTTCTCCTATTCCTATACCGATGCTCGCAGGCAGTATCTCTTTTCGCCCGATCAGGAACGACCGGATTTCGTGGCCAAGCACACTCTTTCCACCGTGCTGAAGTATTGGTGTGCTCCTATCAGCTCACTATTCAACGTGTCGATGTCCTGGCGTTCCGGCATGACCTACCACGATCCCAACATAGCCTCCCCGGCTTATTTGAACGCATCGCTACCGGCTAATTTCAGCATGAGTGCCTCGTACAATTACCCATTCAAGTACAAGAAAGCCGGCGGTGTACTTGTCTTCAGCGTGCACAATCTGTTCAATTCGGATCCCACCTACGGCTATCGCTTCGGGGACAAACCCATCGGAGGCGTATATCCATCGGTTAGAATCTCTACCCCTTACCGACAGTTTTATATGGTAGGTCTGTTCATCAACTTCGGAATAGACCGCCGACAAGAAATCATGAACACCGATATAAAAATCAAATCAAGATGAAAACTTTCAAAAGAATCGCCCTGCTCCTCGTCGCAGGCTTTGCAGGGCTGTGTGCAACATCCGCACAAGGGACGGCTTATGCCGAAGTGATGAATCGAAAAGTAGCTGCTCTGGACAGTGTGCCACCGACGGAATATGCCACACTGGCTGCGGACTTTTCCCGGATAGCAGCCGTGGAAGGATCCGACTGGATGGCTGCTTATTATACCGCCTACTGCCGGATAATCCCGGCCTTCGGCAACCCCTCTGAGGCCGATCGGCTATGCGATGAAGCCGAATCCATGCTGAGCAAAGCGGAATCCCTCGGCGGAGATCTGTCCGAAATAGCCTGTCTGCGTAGCATGGCCGCCTCGGCACGCCTTTTGGTCAATCCGCAAGAACGCTGGCAGACATATGGAGCGGAGAGCGGCCGACAGTTGGCTGTCGCACTTGAAGCCAACCCTGCTAATCCGCGAGCCTACTTCCTGCAGGCCCAAAGCCTGCTGTACACCCCTGCGCAGTTCGGAGGGGGCAAGGACAAGGCCCTCCCTTTTGCCGAGAAGAGCGTGTCCTGCTATGCTGCGGCCACAGTGTCGCCTGCCTATGCTCCGCACTGGGGAGAGCAGCAAGCACGCCAACTCCTAATGCTTTGCAAGGCAGAAACTCAAGAGTGACTTCGCGGCTATCAATCTCCTGATCGAGAACCTCTATAACCTGCGATCTCGAAAACACGAACCGAAATCGTTCCGATTGTGGCACGTGTTTTCTGAGAAAATGGCGCGAGATTTTTTTCGTTGTGGCGCGTAAAATTTTTGCTTCCCGAACCAAAACAAAAAAATTCTCGCGCCACCTTTTTTCAGTACACGTCACTGCAGAAAAAAACTTTCCCGGCCGGAACGATCATTTCTTTTTATAGCCTGCTGTATTTTGTGCTTTTGGGATTACTCAGACTATGATATTTTTGCTCCTGATTGGATACATCCTGATTTTAGGGAGCACCGGAGATTTTCCTTATTTCGATTCATTGTAAATAAAGATGCTGTTGAAAAATTTTTCTCTCCTTCCTCGCAACCTCTTTGTACACAACTGAATCGAGTCTCTGTCTTGGGTGTTGATAACTCGGTCGCGCCTTGGTCGGCTTTCGTATAAGTGTCTGGAATGCAGTGGAATAGCGTTGTTTCCTTCGCTGTTTATATCTCAAGGTTATAACCATCTGAAAACAATATAGATACGATTCATCTGAATTATACTACACTTTTTGTCGATTGTTTTTTTACTCTTTTGTTTGAACCTTTGCTATCCCCAAAGGAGCAATGAACGACTGCTCTCAAAACGATATTTTTTTAG